>NZ_FVZN01000011.1 GCF_900168685.1 Solibacillus isronensis
ACCGTCTTTCAACTTCAAAACATGTGTTAAAAAGTATTATTCGGTATTAGCCCCGGTTTCCCGGAGTTATCCCAATCTATAAGGTAGGTTACCCACGTGTTACTCACCCGTCCGCCGCTAAAATTTTAAAGGTGCAAGCACCAATAAAATTTCCGCTCGACTTGCATGTATTAGGCACGCCGCCAGCGTTCGTCCTGAGCCAGGATCAAACTCTCCATAAAAGTAGTTTGAAAGCTCATTTGCTTTGCTAGCGATCCAACTTCGTTAGAAGTTGAAATCTATTGTTTGCTTCATTTAAGAAGCTTGTTTCATTAACGTTGCTTGTTCAGTTTTCAAGGTTCATTTTGTTTCGTTTGTCGCGGTAACTCCCGGCGACTTGTATAACTATACATCCATTTCTATTAAACGTCAACAGTTTTAAAAAACTTTTTTCATCTTTTTTATTTACCTCTATTTTCTTCCTATTATATGTATCCATAAAATAATTTGAAATCATCTGTTGAAACTCACTTAATCCGTTTCTTCATCAGCTAATTTTAGTTAATAAATAAGTTCTTAGCTCTAAAACATTCATCATAAGGAGGAAAGTGAATTCTATCATTTTGAATACAGCACTTGGTTGAAGGGAAAGTAATAAATCAAAAAAGGAGGATTAGGGATTCATTTGAGATGAAAAATTTAATTGGCGGCAAATTCTTCCCTGATCGGCTATATTATAGAGAGGATAATTAGATAGGATGGATGTAATATGAAAAAACAAGTACATGTAGTTGGAGCTATTATCGAAAACGATAAACAGGAAATTTACTGTGCACAACGTAGCCCTCAAATGTCATTACCAAACTATTGGGAGTTTCCAGGTGGAAAGATTGAAAAAGATGAGACACCGCAACAAGCGTTAAAACGTGAAATTTTAGAAGAATTCACTTGTGAAATTGCTGTAGGTGAAAAAGTGGAAGATACAACATATGATTACGGTACGTTTATCGTTCGTCTTGAAACATATATGGCGAAAATTGTGAATGGAACACCAGTTGCTTTAGAGCACTCTAATACGAAGTGGGTAAAACGTACATCACTCAATGAACTAGACTTTGCCCCAGCAGATATTCCCGCAGTTGAAAAATTATTAAAATAATTAAAGGTGGTGCTTTTATGGAACAGTTAATTAAAAAACTTGAAGCCTCTTTACATAAAGGGTTTATCAATCAATCAAAGGCCGCCTCATCACAATTTAAACCGAAATTATTATCCAATAAAGCACATGAAAATGTCCTTTCATCACTTTTACAAGAAATGAAAACATGTAAAACATTCACCTTTTCTGTGGCATTTATTACTGAAGGCGGATTGGCGACAATCAAAACAATGCTATATGACCTTGAGAGAAAAGGCATTCGCGGACGCATTTTGACCTCTACTTTTTTAAGCTTTAACCAACCAAAAATGTTTAGAGAGCTACTCAAATTAACGAATGTAGAAGTTCGCGTTACTGATGTAAAAGGCTTTCACTCAAAAGGCTATATTTTCGAGCATGACCAACATTATTCATTGATAGTTGGGAGCTCTAACTTAACGGATAGTGCATTGAAGGCAAATTTTGAATGGAATGTTTATTTAACATCTCTTGAAAATGGTGAAGTTATTCACCATTTCAAAAATCAATTTGAACAGCAATGGAACAGTGCGATGCCATTAAATGACGAATGGATCGCGCAATATCAAATCAATTATGAGAAGCCAGAATTTAATAATAAAGTAGCCTCTCCTCCTTTATATATAACGAATCCATTAAAAGAAAGTTTAAAAATACAGCCTAATAAAATGCAAACAGCCGCGCTTGAACAGTTAAAGCTCCTTCGTCAAAGTGGTGCAAACCGTGGTCTCATTATTTCAGCAACTGGGACAGGTAAAACCTATTTATCTGCGTTTGACGTTCGAAATGCTGCACCAAAACGCATGCTCTTCGTCGTGCACCGCGAACAAATTTTGAAGAAAGCGATGCAAGATTTTCGCAATATTTTATTAGGTGACCCTCAAGATTATGGGATTTTATCAGGAAATTCAAAGGATCTAAATGCACGTTATTTATTTGCAACGGTCCAGACTATTTCACGTGACCCTTATTTACAACAGTTTGCTAAAGATCATTTTGACTACATTTTAATTGATGAAGTTCACCGAGCAGGTGCGGAATCGTATTTAAAAATTATGAATTACTTTAAACCCCAATTCCTATTAGGGATGACGGCTACACCGGAACGTACAGATAATTTCAATATCTATGAACTATTTGACTATAATGTGGCGTATGAAATACGTCTTCAAGCAGCATTAGAAGAAGAAATGCTCTGCCCCTTCCACTATTTTGGTGTGACGGATTATGAGCTTGATGGTGAGCTCATCGATGAAACAGCAGATTTACAAAAGTTAGTTCATCGTGAACGAATTGACCATATTATTGAAAAAATTTCTTATTACGGATTTTCTGGGGATCGCGTTCGTGGATTAATGTTTTGCAGTACAAAGGAAGAAGCTCGTACCCTATCCAACCTCCTGAATATGCGCGGATATAAAACGACTGCATTGACCGGAGATCACTCTCAAGAAGAACGCGAAGAAGCCATTGCTAAATTAGAAAATGGTGAGCTGGAATATATTTTAACAGTAGATATTTTTAACGAAGGTATCGATATTCCTTTCATTAACCAAATTGTAATGCTTCGCCAGACACAATCTAGCATCATCTTCATTCAGCAGCTTGGTCGTGGATTACGGAAGCATGATGTAAAAGAATATGTAACGATCATTGATTTTATCGGCAACTACAAAAATAACTATTTAATTCCGATTGCCCTATCTGGTGATAAGTCGATGAACAAAGATAATGTTCGCCGCAACACAGTAAACACGGATTATATTCAAGGGGTTTCAACAATTAATTTTGAGGAAATCGCGAAGAAGCAAATTTTTGAAGCGATAAATAACGCTAATTTATCGACATTAAAAATGTTAAAGGATAGCTATTCTGAGCTTAAAAATCGGATTGGACGTATTCCGATGCTTAAGGATTTTATTGAACAAAATTCGTTAGATCCCGAAGTCATTATTAGCTACACTCCTACCTATTATGAGTTTTTATTGAAAATGAAAGAAAATATCTCCTCAATTACCGATTATGAAAAATCTGTCCTCGCATTAATAGGGAAGGACTTTTTATCAGGGAAAAGAATTCATGAAATTTTATTATTACAGCTTCTTTTAGAAGAAGAATCTATTTCAGAAAAAAGCTATCTTGCAGCATTGCAAGCTCATAATGCTTATATTCATAAAGGTACAATTGAAGGCATTGAAAATGTGTTTTCTTTAAACTTTTTCGTAGAGGCTGACAATAAAAAATTCGGAAATAAACCGTTAATTATTAAATCAAATTCATACTATATGTTTAATGAGGAATTGCAACTATCACTTCGAGATGAAAATTTCAAACAGTACTTCGTTGATTTACTTGAATGTGCCTTTATGAAAAACAAACAATTCAATAATCACGAACCATTTAAACTATACGAAAAATACTCTCGCCGTGAAGTATGTCGCTTACTAGACTGGGAAAAGAACGAGGAAGGAACATTAAATGGTGGTCGTCCGAAAAATGGAGATTTCCCTATTTTCGTAAATTATCATAAAAATGATGAAAACGATCTTGAAACAAACTATATGGATGAATTTTTATCAGACGATACATTTAAATGGTGTTCAACAAAAAATCGATATATCGATAAATCAAAGGAAATGCAAATTCTTATTCACTCTGTTGAAAACGGGACAAACGTTTACCTGTTTGTAAAAAAAGACAATGGTGAAGGTAAAGATTTCTATTACCTTGGTCGATGTGCTGTAAACCCAAGCACTGCAAAGCCTGAAAGAATTTTGGATAAAGGAAAATATTATCCTGTCGTTACAATGGAAATGGTACTGGAACAACCAATCCAATACGACATCTACCACTATTTAGTAGAGGAATAAAATAAAGCAAGGTGTAGCCCAAGTTTTGGTCACACCTTGCTTTTTCTATTGATTATCCTTTACCTCTAAATATCTCCCGCTTATGCCACTTAAAATACTTCTTATTCTCTTCCACTCTGGCAACGCGCATTTTCTCATGAATGCCGTATTTCACATAATCCATCTGGTCAATTTCAGAGGAAATATGAATTTTTCCTGTTCCATCAAATGCGATATAGCCTTGGTCATATAGTGCATCATGGTTATGACAAAGCAGAATACCGTTGTATGGATCAAGTCGCTCATCATTTGTTGCGTCTTTCCACGGTTTTGAATGGCTGGCGCGTAATAAACCAGGTAAAGAAATGCCGCATAGTGCACATTGATTGTCCCATAGCGGCATCAGTTGCTTTCTAAATTTTTGCTGACCTTTACGGATTTTCACCTTTGCTTCCGCTTCTGTTTCAATTAATACAGGGGCCAATGTATTGCGTTCTTTTTGCGCAATGAGCCCCATAGCAAATTCCAGCTGTTTTTCATTTTCCTCATAAATATTCGCATCACTCATAAGCTCCAGCAGCTTGATTGCAAGCATTTCATTACATGGATATAAAAAGCCTTGATTGCCGTCACCATTATGTTGGAATGGTGAATATTTGACTGGGAGCAGTGGCTGGATTTCATCAAAATGTTCTTTTATCGAAATTGGAAAGTGAAGCTCCTCATAAACTGCCGGAAATAGATGTCCCACTACGCCTGATTGATCAAAAGGATTTACCCCTTCCCCGCAATCTTCCTGCGCGGTACTGATGGCAACAATTTCCCCTTTCACACAGTGAAAAATCGCATCGCCCTTCTTTATTTCCTTCATTCGCTCCCAAGAATGTGGTGTTTGTCCACTATTGTCTAAAATTGAGCACCATACGACCTGCTTTTCCTTCGCCTCATCGTATGTACGCCCTTGCATTACAATGTAAAAATTCATACGTACACCTTCGCTTCTTTGCTTTCTTTTAGTGTACCATTTCTTTTTTCTTATCATAACTAACATGCCTTATAAATAAAATCTCACTTTCATAATCTTGTCTCCAAATCCTTCAACGAGATTAAATTTCAATTTTCTCCATCCCCCACTATTTCGCCTCTCGAAAAGCTCCCAAAAAATGTTATAATCCCAGTAAGAATCATTTTCACTACTATTACAACCGGTTGCACTCAGTTTTGAGTTGTTTAACAGAAAGGACTAGAAATGCTAGCAAGATTTTTTACGTATTATAAGCCGCATAAGCGATTGTTCATTATCGATTTCTCGTGTGCGGTATTTGTGGCCGTCTTGGAATTGCTGTTCCCGATGGCTGTGCAATGGTTTATCGATGATCTGCTCCCGACGAACGACTGGGGCATGATTACGAAAATCAGTGCGCTTCTTTTACTGACGTATATTTTAAGTACAGGCATGAACTTTGTCGTCAACTATTTGGGGCATAAGCTTGGGGTCAATATTGAAACCGATATGCGCCAGCAGCTGTTCAATCATGTGCAGCGCCAGCCTTATACGTTTTTCGATAATATGAAAACAGGTCATTTAATGAGTCGTATTACGAATGACTTATTCGATATCGGGGAGTTTGCGCATCATGGTCCGGAAGATTTGTTCATCGCAATGATGACATTCATCGGGGCGTTTACGATTATGTTCAATATTAACGCGACCCTTGCGACGATTATCCTGATTTTCGTTCCGTTTCTGATTGCGGTCATGTATTGGAGCAATAGACGAATGAAAAAAGGCTGGAGCGTTATGTACACTGAAATCGCAAACGTCAATGGCCGTGTGGAAGACAGCTTCTCAGGTATTCGCGTCGTGAAATCATTTACAAATGAAGAATTCGAAACGAACCGCTTCAAAGATCAGAATGCCTTATTCCGTAAAGCGAAAATTTACGCATACAAAGTAATGGCCGGCACACATTCAAGCATTTATATTTTAACTCGTTTACTGACGTTACTTGTTCTTGTCGTCGGGGCATGGCTTTCATTTAACGACGACCTTTCAGCCGGGGAGTTCGCGAGCTTTATTTTATTTACGAATGTATTAATTAGACCAATCGATAAAATCAGTGCATTGCTTGAAATGTATCCAAAAGGAATGGCAGGCTTTAAACGTTTCTGCGATCTGATTGACCAGGAACCAACGATTGTCGACCGTCCAAATGCGATTGATGTTGATCATTTAAATGGCGATATTGAATTTAAAAATGTCGACTTCAAATATGCGGACAGCAAGCAAGTACTGAACAACCTATCATTTAAAGTAGAAGCAGGAAAAACGGTTGCCTTTGTCGGTCCATCGGGTTCAGGGAAAACGACGATCAGTGCGCTCATCCCCCGCTTTTATGATATTACGGGCGGTGCGATTACAATCGACGGGCACGATATCCGCGATTTAACACAGCATTCGCTGCGTAAACAAATCGGAACAGTACAGCAGGATGTATTTTTATTTACAGGTACTATTCGTGAAAATATCGAATATGGTAAATTAGGCGCGAGCTTCGAGGATATTAAAGCAGCAGCCGAGCAGGCAAACTTGCTAGAATTTATCGAGAATTTACCAGATGGGTTCGAAACGGAAATCGGTGAACGTGGTCTGAAATTATCGGGCGGTCAAAAGCAGCGCCTTGCGATTGCGCGCATGTTCCTAAAAAACCCGCCAATTTTAATATTGGACGAGGCAACTTCTGCCCTTGATACAGCTACTGAACGGATTATCCAGCAGTCATTGAATGATTTGGCGAAAAACCGTACGACGTTGATCATTGCACACCGTTTAGCGACAATTCGTGATGCGGATTATATTTTCGTTGTCACACCAAATGGAATTGAAGAGCAAGGCACATATGAAGAGCTTGTCGCAAAAGGCGGTATTTTTGCAGGGCTACATCATGCATAAAAACTAAAATTAAAATGAGGTGGATGATTGCGGTCATTCACCTTTTTTCACCAAAATGGAGGGGGTTCTTTAATGAGTTTTCCAGTAATTGATTTACATTGTGATGCATTATGGCGCATGCAGCAGGACGGCCATCGGTTTAATGATGGTCTGCTTGATGTAAATGCAGATAAACTGCTTGCAGGAAATGTAATGGCACAGGCGTTTGCGATTTATGTTTATCCAACGTTAACATTGGAGGAAAAACGGGCCGCTGCTTTCAAACAAATTGCACACTTTCAGAAGGAAGTGCTAAGTGAACAAGTTGTGCATATTAAAAAGTGGACAGATTTTGAGAAACTTCAGCCGGGACAAACTGGCGCTTTTTTAACGATTGAAGGCGTCGATTTTTTCGGAGGCGATATTGATTTTTGGCATCAATTCCGAGAGCTAGGCGTGTTGTCGATCGGGCTTACATGGAATTACTCTAACGAAGCTGCAGACGGTTTACATAGTACATCACAGATTGGCGTCACACCGTTTGGTAAAGAAATCATTAAGTTAAATAATGAGCACCGGCTGTTCACCGATGTCACCCACCTGCATGAACGAAGCTTTTGGGATGTCATCCAGCATGCCGATTATGTAATTGCTTCTCATTCAAATGCCATGGCTGTTTGCAACCATGAGCGCAATTTGAACGATGTACAAATTAAAGCGATGATTGAAAAAAATGCGCTGATTCATGTAGTGTACTATCCTGAATTTATCAACGGTACAAACACAGCAAGCATGACGGACTTGATTCGTCATATTGACTATATTTGCTCGCTTGGCGGGAAGCATTTGATTGGTCTTGGATCCGATTTTGATGGAATCGATGCGAAGATTCCCCACCTTGAACATTCTGGAATGCATCAAAATCTTATTAATGAGCTGTTAAAGCATTACAGTGAACAGGACGTGCGTGGTTTTGCATCTGCGAATTTCTTGAAGCATTTGCCGAAATAGGCTGTAACGTCGGGTCCTCCTCGGTTTCGTGCTATACTAGAGAAACTTATGAATGAGAGGACGTTTTACTATGAACGGCAAAAACCGAAGCGATGTCTATCCAGGCTTGGAAGTGGATATCGTACTGAAACAAGACCAGCGTACAGGCAAAACAACACGCGGAATCGTAAAAGACTTACTGACAAACAGCAGCTCCCATCCCCACGGCATTAAAGTACGCTTAGCTGACGGACAAATTGGCCGTGTGTGTCAGACGTATCCGAAGTAAGGGTAAAAGCAAAAGTACTTCACACCTATATTCTAGGCGGTGGAGTTCTTTTGCTTTTTTCTCAACAACTCCCATTAACATTGGCAAATCATTAAAATATTCCCATCCGGATCTTTGAAATTAAAATAGTGGTTATTTTCAATATCTGTAATCAACTCAACGCCCTTGTTCCTCATAAAATGAAATGCCTCTTGGATGTTTTCCGTATTTAGGTGGAACGCCGGTATTTTAAATACACTGTCCTCTGAATAAATTTTGCTATCTAACACAATTCCTGTACCTTCCATAGGCAGAACATAAAGATGACCAAACTGAATTTCACCCTCTGCTTTCACCCCTAAAATCTCGCAGTACCAATCCCTCGCGTTTTCAATATTACTTACCGGAATAAAGATTGTGCCAACCTGTTTTAAGATAGGATTAACCATAAAACACCTGCCTTTTTAAAGTTTGAGTTTATTAAATATTCGGCATAAATGATATGATGTCCTCCCCTCATTGTCATACTCGTTCCTACACTAAATGGATGTAATTGATGTGCAATGCACATGTGTGGATTGCGCTTCATTTTCTTTTACAATTAATATCCCTCAATTTCTATTTGAACTCTTACTCTTTAAAAACTTAAAAATAGTACTGCCGACTAAAAACTTAATAATAATTGCCATAAACAGGTATTCAATTTTTCAGGTAAAATAAATAAGCAACCGAATTTCTCCCCAAAAAACATTTATTTCTATCGAAAGTGTTTACTTTGCTTTTATTTACACTTAAATCATTGAAATATATAGATTACTTTATTAAACTAGGTTACGAAAAGTAATCAAAGAGGGTGTGACCTACTTTATTGTAGATCACTTTATTTTTATTCTTATACTTACTTTTAATAAGCAATTTACAAAAAGTTATTAGGAGGAGTTTATTATGACAAAACAACAATGGGCATCATTACTTGTTCGAGTGGTGTTTGGTTTTATGTTCTTTTACCATGGATTTGTTAAGTTTCAAGGAGGAATCGAGAATACAGCAGGTTACTTCGAATCACTTGGTTTAATGAGTGGTCTTGCATTTGTAGTGGCAATCATCGAATTAGTTGGTGGTTTATTATTGATCCTTGGACTTGGTACTCGGATAATTGGTGCAATATTTGCAGTGATTATGATTGGTGCAATCTTCACAGCAAAACTTTCACTTGGATTATTTGGTGACGGTACTTACGCTGGATATGAACTAGAAGTGGTTTACGTAGCACTAGGTATTTATTTCATATTTGCTGACCGTTCTCCATTATCACTTGATGCTAAATTAATGAACTAAGCAGATTAATTGAACATAGCAAAGGAGCAAGAGATGTCCATAAGTAGACTCTCTTGCTCCTTTTTTGCACATTGTTTTTTACTTTATTTTTGTGTATCCAATGTATCCCAGAAACTGATATCTGCAGTTTCAATTGAACGATCTGCTATTGCTTGAACCGCAGCATCAAGTGTTGTAATCGTTTGTTTGATTAAATAACCATTACTTTTTTGACCAATAACTGCCGATTCATTGAAGTGATCGGACATTCCGCGCATTTCAAATAGAAGTGTAGCAATATCATATTGAACTGCGGCGCCATTACGGCCGATATTCTCACCATTGCCGCCATTATATTTCGCTAAATGACCCCACCCAGTAGAATCAACAGCATTAAATACAACAGCTCCCAATTTCTTCGATTTCTCTAATACTTCCGGTTTCACATTACCATTCGTAGGATAAAGCATAGATCCTGACACTAATTTCCCGTCTCGTCTTGCTTGAGTACCTTGGTGATGCAGGTCAATCATGTAGTCAATATCATATTTTTGTAAGACATTTTTATGAAGAGCCTGTGTTTCCGGGTGCACTTTATCAACATGATCACGATTTAAGTCTGCCCCTACTGCATTGTATCGTGTTAAATTACGTCCTCCGTCAGCGATATAATCATCTAGAGAAAAGTCAACATCTCCCATCGCACCATCTGCATTCAACATAGGCACAATAAGAATATTGACCTTATCAAGAACGCCCTTTGTTTTACCTGTGCCAAGATGCTTGATAAACTCCAATGCGCCTTCTGTAGTTAATTGTTCATTACCGTGCTGTTGCGTCAAAAATAGGATTGTTGGGTTGTTTGGATTTGTAATATATTTTGCCAAGTAAATATCTCGTTTTTTTACAGTTTGACCGATCACTTCAAGCTGCATAGCATCCTGTTTTGCGTCTTGCTTTTTAAGATAATCTACCATTTCATCGTAAGTATATAGGATTGACGTTTGAATCGATTCATTTCCACCATAGTTCGGACCTTCACCGACAGCATAGGCAGTTAATGAAGCTGGTGCCACAGCTCCCAGTGCCAAAATGCCAGTTAAGGATAGTGCTAACGCTTTCTTTTTCATAAGACCCCTCCATCACTTTAATTTTCAAAATTATTAAAATAATAATTTATACTTTAAGAATATCCATCAATTCTATAATCGTATATAGAGGGAATCTATCAATTTACTTGCATCCGAGGTAGAACGTTTGTTTTAATTTTCCATTAATGGTGTATATTTATTTACTCATTATTTCTCTGTTGTTTACAGTTTTTATAGAGTAAAAGTCACTTAGCTGTTGTAGGGAAATTAAAAAATGCACAAAAAGCTCAGCTGCTTTTTGCGCATTATACTTACAGTTTCACATCAAACATAGCCTCTGTTTTTTCCTGCACTTCCTCTAGTGTCACTCCATCCTGAAGTTCCACTAGCTGCATTTTGCCATCTTGAAAATTAAAGACCGCCAAATCGGTAATTAACCGATGAACGACATTTTTGCCTGTCAACGGCAATGAGCATTCTCGTTTAACTTTCGACTCACCATATTTGTTCGTATGTTCCATAATGACGATGACCTTTTTTACGCCGACAACTAAGTCCATTGCCCCGCCCATCCCTTTTACTACTTTTCCGGGAATCATCCAGTTGGCCAAGTCCCCCTCTTCCGAGACTTCCATTCCACCGAGAATCGCCAAATCAATATGCCCGCCGCGAATCATCGCAAAGCTTTCCGCACTATCAAAAAATGTCGCACCTACTTTTGCTGTGACCGTTTCCTTCCCGGCATTGATCAGATCTGCATCGACTTCTGTTTCTGTTGGGTACGGCCCAATTCCGAGCAGTCCGTTTTCCGACTGCAGCATCACATTATAATGCTCAGGAATTTCATTGGCGATTAGAGTTGGCATGCCGATACCTAAATTTACATATGTTCCATCCTGTATTTCCTTCACTGCGCGTCGGATAATTTTCATGCGTGCATCCATTATGCTTCCTCCCTTACAGTGCGGCGTTCAATGCGTTTTTCAAAAGACTCGCTATGGACAATATGCTGCACATAAATGCCTGGCAGATGAATTTCGTCCGGATCCAGTTCGCCTGTTTCGACAAGCTGCTCCACTTCGACAATCGTCACTTTACCTGCTGTCGCACAAAGCGGGTTAAAATTACGCGATGTTTTACGGAAAACGAGATTTCCGGAGCGATCGGCTTTCCATGCTTTCACAAGCGCAAAATCCCCTGTAATCGCACGTTCAAGCAAGTATGTTTTGCCGTCGAACTCCTTTGTCTCTTTCCCCTCAGCGATTGGCGTACCAACACCTGTTGCCGTATAAAATCCCGGTATGCCCGCACCGCCAGCACGAATGCGTTCTGCTAATGTGCCTTGTGGTGTTAATTCAACTTCTAGCTCGCCATTTAAGAATTGCTGTTCGAATGTTTTATTTTCCCCTACATATGAAGCGATGACTTTTGTGATCTGCTTGTCTTGCAATAAAACACCGAGCCCGAAATCATCGACGCCGCAGTTATTGCTGACAACCGTCAGATTTTTTGTTCCTTTATCTTTTACAGCTTGAATTAGATTTTCCGGAATACCGCATAACCCGAATCCCCCCACTAATAATACAGCTCCATCGTCTATTGCCTGAATCGCCTGTTGTACAGAAGCTACTACTTTGTCCATGTCCTTATCCCCTTTCACATCCATACAAAATATTCTATAAAAAGACGAAATTCCCTTTAAAAATCTGTTTTTCTATTTTCCGTTGGCAGTTTGGCTTGGTGCGTTTTCTAATAAACTTTGAAATGTTCTAATATATTTTTATTTGTTCTAATAAACAGCCGGTTTTCTAATATATTACGAAGATGTTCAAATAAGTCCCCGCTTTGTTCTAATATCCTCGACGCATTATCTAATATCGGCCGCCGTTGTTCTAATAATCCGCTCCATTGTTCTAATAAAACCCGATGCCCTTCTTCCCCTGCCCCTGATGCGGGAAAAACTACAGACTTCTTGCCAAGGAGACCGCCGATTTTCTAATAAACTCCCTAGACTTTCTAATAACACCCCCACTTCTTCTAATAACCCACTCCATTGTTCTAATAAATTGCGCCACCCCCCACATAAAAAAGCCAAACCGCCCTTAAAGAACAGTCTGACTTTCCTTTTAATTTTGCTTTTCATGCGGAGCTTGGTAAATCCCTATTTCCTTTGTATTCGGGTCGCGAACAATACGTTGATCGTCTTTTAACGGAATAATATCCGGATCGTCCACATCACTGCTGCGGCCAAAATCTCCTGCAACACTTGTATTCGGTAATGCTTCATACTTTTTTTCAGGCTCAAATGGTACAGGACGTTCATCCATTACCTCTTTATTAATGAGGTTCGATGGATTGGAACGGTTTGTAATCCAATCATCGAGTGTATGGCCTGTCCAATCTTCTTCATCAAATGGGTCGGTACCTGTTATCAGCAGTTTCCCGCCATCTTCAATGATTTTTTCGTATTCAAGCCGCTTGTTTTCCGGTAAACCGAGGCGGCGAATTTTCTCTTCAATTGGCGATTCTTTCGTCAATGCTGTTTTTAATATACTGCGGACACCATTTGTTGTAATAAGCGACACTTGCTGATCACGTGCGATGGAGTGAAATTCATCTACATCCTTTGTTAAAAGGTAAATATGTGTACCTTCCAATTCATTGTCCGGTCTACGTAATTCCTGGAGTTTTTCTAGCAATTCCTGTTTCGTATAGGCAACATCAATTTTCTGTTTCGGCTCATCAAAAAACATTTGCATCCCTCCATTAAATTATTCGTAAGTACCTTTTCCCCATCTCCCCTATACAAAACTTATTTTAAAATAGCATGCAAACGAGAAACCCTTTCCTCCCTTAAGATAGAAACATTTTTTCAACTCTCCACTCAACACCTTGAAATATTCTGTTGATTGCTTCATATACCGATTCATTTTAAACTAAATACAGTAATCAACAAGTTGTTCAATACTTTTCAGGAGGAATTATATATGAGTAAAAAATCCAAAATTATTTTAGCTGCTTCACTAGCCATTATTGCTTTTATGATTGGAAAAGCGTTTATTTTAGATGAGTCCAGCAAGATGTATTTGGTCATGTTCTCTTTTGTCGGATTAGGGTTAGCTATGCTGCGTCTCTTTATTAATGGGATGATCAAAAAGATGAAAGGTAAGCCTGTCGGAGTAAAAATGTTATTCTTTGCTGTTCTGCTTGGCTGCGGTATCCCATTCCAAAACTGGTTCCGTACAGATATCCTGCTTTCGATGAACCGCGAATATTTAGTGCCTTGTATTATCGTAACTGTTGCCAGCGTATTTTTCATGACGGTCCTTTCCGGCTTAATATCTCAGCGTAAACGCGCACCTAAATTAGACGTTCAAGAAATGGCAATATAAAAATAACGAAATCCCGTTACAAAACTAATAAAGCTTTGTAACGGGATTTTTCCTCTTATATCAAGTTAGCGTTTCGATTTTTTCATAAATTTCTTTCAGCATAATATCATAACGATTCCCGCTTAAATAAAAATTGCAAACATAGATACCACTTTTCCTCTTTGCCAATTCATCCTCTACCGGCATTTCATTATGTAAATAAAGCGTTGAATGTGAACCATTTATCAGATTTTGAAAATGCAGTGTATCGTACGTTATATTTTCTTTAGTAAAAGCAAAATGCCCTTTCGCTGCATCATAATAAACGATCGGAATAAGTGCCTCCTCATAAACCTTAATATATTCATCCCGAGAAGCTTGTCCAAATACTGTTGGCGTAATAAAAAGTGCATTAAATTGTAAAGCTGAATCCGTAACCACTTCTTCAAGTGCCTCGAATGTAATTTCTACAATTTCTATATTGGTATTGTATTGATCTTGGAACTCCCCTAAAACAGCAATTTTTAACGGCATCCCCTCATACGCGACTATTTCCTCCGAACACCCTGCTAATAATAGAAGCCCGAGCAGAAATAATACTTTTTTCATGTATATCTCATCCTTTCTTAGATGAATTGTATACTAGGTTGCTGTCAATCCTTCTAAATTATTCGTCAGGGAATAATTTAAGGAGCTGCCGACAAGATGCGGCAACTCCTTTTCGTTTTTCATCAACATTACACTTTATATTCTTTGACAATAGCATCCAACTTCTCGGCCAATTCAGCAAGCTGCTCTGTCGTTGCCGCAACACTTTCCATCGTGGTACTTGTTTGAACAACTGTAGCCGTCGTTTCTTCTACGCTAGCTGTTGTTTCCTCAGTAATCGCCGAAATTTCCTGCATGGAATCATTGATTTCCTGCCCTTGCTTGCTCATCGATTGTAGCTGAACAAGTACTTGCTTCATAAACTGATCCATTTGCAGTACAGAGCGTTCGATTTCTTTAAACGTTTCGGCAGTAACAGCAAGCTGCTCTGAACCTGCTTCAACTGTTGTAAAGCCTTGCTGTAATGAATGACTTAATTCTTTTGTTCCGTACTGAATTGTACCGACAATCGTTGTAATTTCCGTTACCGATTTGCCCACTTGTTCGGCAAGTTTTCGTACTTCCTCGGCTACAACGGCAAATCCCTTTCCATGTTCGCCTGCACGAGCTGCCTCGATGGATGCATTTAAGGCTAGTAGATTTGTCTGATTGGCCACATCTTCAATGATTTTGACAAATGACGAAATTTGGCCAACATGCTGGCCTAAATCCCCCATCTTTTCAATCGCTGTATGCATCATTCCATGAATTTGTTCCATCTGTCTATTTGAAGTTCCCATCATTTTTGCACCTTCTGATGATAGGGAAAGAACGTTATGCGATAGCATCCCAAGCTCCGTTCCTTGCTCAGTCGTTTCCTTTAATGTATGAGAAAAATCCGTTACCGCTTCGTACACTTCCGAAATCTCATTTGTTTGCGTCTCAATGCCGCGCGACAGTGCTTCCATCGTTTCGGCAATCGCCAGTGCACCTGTGGAGACTTCATTTGTCGATTGGGCAAGCATTGTACTTTGAGCTGATACATCGCTTGATGCAGAAGAAACTTCCGCGATTGTCCCGTGCAGATTTTCCTGCATAACTTTTATATCCGTCATTAACCGTCCAATTTCATCTTGTCGACCATGGTCATCCATACGCTGTGTCAAATCACCTTTACTTAGCATATGCATCAATTGCGAAGTGTGGAAAATCGGCTTTGTTAAGGAGCGACTATAGAATAATGCAACAAGGACAGCAAGAAATATTGTGGTGATTAAAATTATAACACTCATGTTAATCATGCTGGCCATCGCGACTTGCGATTTTTCTATACTTTGTACGATATGTATTCCGCCGATAACTGAAGTAGCAGCAGGATCCCTCATTGGTAAAAAGCTTTCGATTATTTGCTTGTCATCATTTTTCAGTCGTTTTGACTTTCCGGCCAATACATCCGAAACCGCCTCACCAGTTAGTTTCATTCCGATATTTGCTTGCTCTGATGATTCGACAATTTCACCCTCCCCATCAAGAAGTTGAAGCGACATACCTGGGAATAGATTTTGCACTTCTGCAATAAACTCATTGCCAAGGCCTATTTGCAATGTTCCAGCGATTTGTCCATTTACCTTAATCGGGGCAAACGCTCGTACAGCTAACCCACTTGAACCATACTCAAACCCGCTGAAAGCATTTCCTTCAAGTGCACCTTGAATTGCAGAAATATCAGACTTATCATCCCCGAACTTTGCTGGGTTATGACCTCTTAAATACACCGTGCCCTTTTCATCGCCGATTTCCATGACTGCCAGTTTATGCTGTGCTTTTAATTTGTTAAATAATGCTTCACCATCAGACTGAACAGCAGCACGATCCTTATTCATCAGCAATTGCTGAATTTCCTGATCTCTTGCATACAGCTCGACCAAATATTGCAGATCAGCTGCGGTTTGTTCAAAATATCGGGTAACACCTAGTTCGATTTCATTTTGCTGATCATATTGAACATCTTCGAAGCTGTTTGACGTCGCAAAATAATTGTACGTAACCATCGTAAAAACAGGAATAATTCCAACTAATAACAAAATTATCATTAGCCGGGTTTTTAAACTTTTAAATTGCATAATAACTCCTTTGGTGAAATCTCTCCGTATTCTTGAATAAATTCCTCATCTATATTTTTTTATACAACATTCAATTCTATTATGTAATTATCTCGAATTCAAATTAAGTGCGGGTAAATAATATTACACAGTTGCAATATTAAGTAGCTACTTACGGTTGCCATAAAAAATGCACAAGGAAATCACTGTTTCCCCATGCATTTAATCCTGCTATTGACCAAATTCCGTTACGAATTCAGAAAGCTCTTTACGTACTCTTACATTTGGCACATTATCGTAATAACCGAACTGGAACATCGAAATGACACGCTCATGTGGCTGTGCGTTTAATGCTTCCCGGAATTTCGGGTTGTCTAAGAAGCCCGGTGTTTTCCAGCACGTGCCGATGCCTTTTTCCCATGCCAGCAGTTGCACATTTTGCAAATAGCAAGCGGCTGCCGCATAGTCTTCCAATCGTTCTTTTTGACGAACATCTTCTGTCACAAGCACAAATGCATACGCACCGGCCAATGTGAATTTTTTCATTTGTATTTCAAGCGCATCTTCTGAAAGCTCCTGCCATTTCGGAACTGCAAGGTCTCGAAGCAGTTCATGTACTTTTGGCAGCTGCTCCTCTGCACCTACTACAATGCGCCATGGCTGACGGTTGCCGTGATTCGGTGCCCATTTTGCATCATCTAGAATTTCCATTACCGCCTTTTTGTCAACTTGTTGTCCGTTAAACAGTTTAATCGAACGGCGTTGTAATACTGCGTCTCTTACTGATAAAGTCATCGCCAAATCCTCCTTCAATTACTACTATTACATTAGCATGAATGATCTACATTTAACATATTACAGTGAGGATATCCTTTTAAAAAGGTTCATTATGAGGCAGGTTACCACAACTCGGTTAAGGAACGAGTTAAACAGGCGTGAAAACTCCGCTTATTCCTTTCCTCTCCCTAAACTTACTCAAAACTCATCTTCAATATGGTAATAATAGTACTGCATGTTCGGAGTATAGGCAGTGGAATCTTCATACGTATAAAGGCGGTCACTGCTGTTGGAGGTATGAGCATTTACATACGGAACCCCCTGCTCAATTCGCGTCACAATTGTACTGTGATCTATACGGCCATCCCCCGTAAAATCGTAAAAAATGAGATCCCCGAGTTCCAGTTCACTTGCAGAGTTTACCCTTGTTGCGCGTAAGCCTTGTGTGGACGTTTCCAAATACCAGCGAAGGGAGTGTGCAACAGACCAGCTATAACTCCAGCGCTCCGGTTGTCCGATCATCCACCAGCCTTGCCCTCGATTCGGTGCCCCTCGCATTGGAGCCCCTCCAGCACGTAAACATTGGGAAATAAAGTTCGTACAGTCATCCCGAAATACCGGATATTCAGGATTAAAGCTGTCCCACCATCTATTTGCATAAGCAACAGCAGCCATCCGATTATAAGCAGGCAACGATCTTCTCCTTTTTTCACAGCGTATGTCGAGTACTTTCTAATTATGAAAGAGTTGTGAATGTAGAGCAAAAATCCCCTGTTTTTGTAAATCTTTGATACAATTATTTTATTGAAATTATGAAACGGTTAGGGGGAATTATGATGACACAACATGCAGAAAGGGAAATTTTTCTTCCTATAGCCCTTTGCGATAAAAAAGGTAATTTAAATCCGGAAGCAATCGGTTTTGCACGTAGACCTATAATCGACAGTAATTTGTCAGGGCATTTTATGCGCAAGAAAAAATGGAATTACTGGTGTGTATATGGTGAGGAAATTTTATTTTCCGTGACAATCAGTCATATGGATTACGCGGCTGTATGCTTTGTTTATTTCCTCGAATACGAAACACAACGTTACTTTGAAAAAACAATTTTAATTCCGCTTGGGGCAAAAGTAAAAATGCCGACACAAGTGCTGGAAACAATTCAATATAAAAATTCTGAAATGTCCATTCAACTTACATACTTCAACCGCGAGACCCATTTAACAGTGACCGCGCCTGATTTTGACGGGGACCCATTACATGCAGAGTTGACGATTGCACACCCGAAAGACGATGACTCCCTCAATGTAGTCATTCCATGGAATCGTCGAACATTCCAATTCACGGCGAAACATCACACGTTACCAACTACTGGAACTGTAAAAATCGGGAACCGCACGTTCACGTTCACACCTGAAGAAAGCTTTGCTGTCCTCGATTATGGCCGCGGTGTATGGCCTCGGGAAGCAACTTGGAACTGGGGCATGGCATCACAGCGCGTACGTGGGCAGCGGATTGGGTTAAACTTTGGCGGTAAATGGACAGATGGAACAGGCATGACCGAAAATGCTATCTTTATCGACGGTGAAATGGCGAAAATTCATGAAGATGTTTTATTTCACTATGATCGCACTAATTTCATGCATCCGTGGACGATCAAAACGAAATTTAGCGGACGCGTCAACTTAACTTTCACGCCATTTTTTGAACGTGTGGCAGAAACGAATGCGAAACTCATCGTTTCCTCTGTCCATCAGATGGTCGGTTATTACGATGGATTTATTCAACTCGACGATGGCAAAACACTGCATATCCAGCAAATGCTTGGCTGCATTGAAGAACATGTTGCAAAGTGGTAACGCGTTAGGGGGAAAAATTTAATGACTGCTCAGGATTTTAAGCAGGAACAACAGCGTCTGCACGAAACGATCCATTATATGGACCAGATTTTAAATAGCTCGAAAAAAGATATTGAAACGGCACAGGAAAATATCCGTACTGCGATGGCCAATGTGGAATATTTGGACTCCAGTGACAGCTTCCTGAATATTTTAATGAATACACGTTTTTTCGAGCTTGCCCGTAATCAAAAAGAAGGGTTGGAAGCGATTCGGCAAAAACCGTATTTTGCGCGAATCCATTTCCAGCGTGAAAACGAAAACGAGGAGTTTCTTTATATCGGAAAGACTTCACTTTTTCATAGTGAGACCCATGAACCGATTATTGTTGACTGGCGCTCCCCTGTCGCAAATGTCTATTACGATGGCCGCCTTGGCGATATTTCTTATGATGTCCGGGATGAAACACATTCCGGTCATTTGTTTGCCAAGCGCCAGTATAAAATTGAAAACGGCGAGCTGATCAACTTTCGCGACGTCGATTTAACAACAAATGATGAGCTCCTGCAAGAAGCGCTGGAAGGAAAAGCCGATGTCCGGTTAACTGAAATCGTCTCCACTATCCAGAAAGAACAAAATGAAATTATTCGCGCACATCTACGTCAGCCAATCCTTGTACAAGGTGCAGCAGGTTCAGGGAAAACAACGATTGCCCTGCACCGGATTTCTTATTTCCTTTATACAATGGGCGAGCATTTCAATCCTGAACAGTTGATGATTCTTGCACCAAACCGGTTATTTATCGACTATATTGCCGATGTATTACCGGAACTTGGCGTCGATAAAATTTGCCAAACAACGTATGCGCAATATGTACTTGATGCACTGAATCTGAAACTGAAACTGCAAAATCCGAATGAACAGCTCGAGCAGCTCATTGCGAACCCTTCCGTACAGCAAGAGAGTGCTCTGATAGCGAAAACAAAAGGCAGTCCATTTTATGAGCTTATGATGAACCGCTATATCGAGCACCATGAACAGAAGCTTGCTTTATTGTTTGATGATGTATTTATTGAAAAATACCGCATTATGAAGGGCGAACATTTACGAAAGCTGTTTTTGGTGGAATTTCATTATATGCCTGTCGAAAAACGGCTTGAACGCATTAAAAAGGTTATTCAAACAGAGGTGAAGCGGAAAACGGCAGCAGTGCTCGCGACATTGAATACGCGCTATGAAGATGCAATAGGCCGTGCACTGAGTGGTATGCGTGACGCAGACAAACGCCGTCGTACAGTCACAAAGCTCATTGATGAACGGGATGCCCGCATTCCAAAAATTAAGCAGGAAGCAAAATCCGTTGCAACAGTCTATATGAAAAAATTCCAGAAAGTAAAAGTGAAACAGATGTACCGTGAGCTTTTGACGAATCGCGCATTGCTGGGTGAAGTTGCTCCTGAATGGCCTTTGGAAGAAGTCGCACATTTTATAAAAGCGCATCAGAAAGAACGTTGGGTGCTGGAGGATTTGGCGGCCCTTTACTTTTTACAGGCTAAAATTAAAGGTATCGATGACAAGTGGAAAATGCGCGTCGTTTTTATCGATGAGGTACAGGATTACAGCTATTTTCAACTTGCTGCACTAAAAGCGGGCCTTGAAACGGATATGTTCACAATGGTTGGCGATCTTGCACAAGGAATCCATAGCTACCGGTCCCTGACAGAGTGGCAGCCGGTACTCTCTCTATTCCCGCGCGCAACGTATGCAACACTGCAAAAAAGTTACCGAACAACAATTGAAATTATGGATGTTGCCAATGAAATTCTGATGCAGATGGATGAAGATTTACCACTTGTTGAACCTGTTGTCCGTCATGGGAAAATACCAGAATTTATTGCCGCCGAAAGTTTTGATGCGGCTATAATTCAAGACGTGCTTGTAAAAATCCGCGACAATCAGCATCAATCCATTGCACTCATTTGTAAAACGACTGATGAAACCGTTCAGTTAATAGAACAGCTTGAAAACTCGGATATCCCTGCTCAGCTGCTCGATGAAAATTCAGCAATCGATCAGCAAAAGCTTCTTGTTATTCCAAGTCACTTGGCAAAAGGCTTAGAGTTTGATGCAGTTATTCTCACGTCATTTGACACACCTTATGATGATAATCCGCTTGACCGGAAACTGCTCTATGTTGCCTTAACCCGTGCCATGCATGAGCTTTATCTAATCGGTCCATCGAAAGAGGCTTTTTTGATGAAGTGAGTAAGGTACTAACTTAAAAGCACCAATCGCAGTTATGCAATGCGATTGGTGCTTTATTTTTAGTGATAAATGAGTCGAACGTTTACTTTGTAAGCACTTGAATTACCGCCTACAATCCAATATAAATGTAATAATCAAGCTGGGATGACTTCATAAAGCCGGCTTTTTCGTATACATGAAGGGCTGCCATATTTTCTACTTCCACATCGAGTAAAATTGTCTTGTCACCTGAACGGAGCGAATAATCTTTCACTAAATTTAAAATCTGAGTGCCAATCCCTTGGCGTTGTCTCTTCGGGGAAACCGCAAATGCCGTAATCCATTGCACTTCGCCTTCTTTGCGGGTCGTCACTGTTCCAACAACTTCACCATCAATTTCAGCTGTCCACATGACTAGGCCTTCAGTCGTTGTATTAAATTCGATTAGTTCCAATGATTCCTCACGAATATCGCCGAATGCATCACTGAAAATCGCGACAAGTGCTTCTGTGTCCTTTTGCATAAACGGGCGTAAAGTAACAGGCCCCTCTTTTTGCAGAACTTCTGCACGGGCTTCCAATGTTGCTTCAGAAAAACTGTATAAATACCCGTTCTTTTGAAGAAATTCTTTGCCGTAATGTGAGCCTTCCACGATTAATGCAAGCTCCCCTTCACTTTCACGCATCGCCAATCCTTCTTTCAGCACGTTCAATATTGCCGTACCAATTCCAAGTTGACGATACATCGGTGCAACGAGCATCGACCATTCATACGTATTTAATCCCATCAAATCGACTGCAGTACCTGCTCCGACCAGCAAATTCTTTTCATCATCATATACAAGTACATAAAATCCCCGCATATCATAGCTTTTCGCTATCGGTAAATTCATGACTTGATTTAATAGTACGCCATCACAAACGGCCGCTGTTTTACATAATTTCTGTACTTCTTCATATGTTTCTTCATCTAAAGGAAACGACACTGTTATTGCCGATAAATTCATTCTTTCTACTCCAATTCTAACTACTATAATTTCTTTATTTTAGTAAAGCTATCGAAATAACGCAATACTCGCGCATGAATCCGTTCAATTTATCTTTCCACAAATATTATTTCCGTTAAAAATAAAATAACTTCATGATACAATTTTTCTAGTAAAGATGCATAAATTTAACTACTTATTACCCAATAATAAGGTATAATAATCCTATGCGTGATTATTTTTCACAAATAAAAATTCATCTTAAATGACTAAACTATGTTATTTAATTATAATTGCAATATGAATTAATTAATTAAGGAGACTTAACTTATGACAAAAGAACAAATCTATTCTACTAGTACTGAGCCACTACTAGATACCCCTTTTCCTTCTTTTGTACTTTTACCTAATGGTACACTCGTTCATGGAAATCTCCGTCAATTAGACTATCCAACACAAGAGACAAAAGAACTAATTGGAAATTCCATACACGACACGCTATTTTCAGAAGTAGGTGACTACGTCATTGAATCCATTTTAACAAGTTCGGTAACGTTAT
Source organism: Solibacillus isronensis (assembly GCF_900168685.1). NCBI lineage: Bacteria > Bacillati > Bacillota > Bacilli > Caryophanales > Caryophanaceae > Solibacillus > Solibacillus isronensis. The sequence continues at coordinate 23,068 of NZ_FVZN01000011.1, forward strand.
GTTTGCACAACATTCCTCTTTCACTGAAAGGTCAATCTTCCAAAACTTGCACTCTTTATACGAAGCCGACTGTCTATGGAAAAAAGGAAGCAATTTTTGTTCTTTGTATTCCAAATGAAGAAGTTCGTTTAATGGATGAAGAACAGCAGCATTTAGTCGACCTTAAAAACGGGATCCACCAATCATTCATGACCGTTACACTTGACCAGGACGGCTTTATTACTCAAACAAATCAGCCATTCTTAACAGCAAGCCGCTGGACACCAAAACGGGTCATCGGGAAAACATTGTGGCAATTGTTCCCGCAAAATCCCGAATCAGAAAAAGTTGTCCTGGAAATTTGGAAAACGTTGCAAAACGGACAAGTTTGGCAAGGTGAAGTTGAGAAATTGACAAAGGATGAGCAGCTTTACTGGGTACATTTAACAGCGATTCCGATGATGGGCCAAACATCTGAAAAGAACGAGTATTTACTGATTGAGCGGAATATTACAAAAGAGAAAAAGATTCAGTTCCAGCTGGAGAAAATCGCATATATCGATACAGAAACTGGAATGATGAATGTCCACCGTCTGGAAAAAATCATTGGGGAAATGATTGAAGAAGAGCGCCATTTTTCATTCGTTTACTTAAGTATCGATAAGTTTTATACAATTAAGGATTTACATGATGGCGTAGCCGGAAATTCACTTATCTTAGAATTTACGAAACGCATGAAAATGTATTTCCAAGATAGTACGATGGCTCGGATTAATGAAAGTGAATTTGTCGTAATTACACCATTACCAGAATGGTTTACACAAGGTTTCCTGAATTATTTACAGCAAAATCCAATCTACAGCGGTAACGTAGCAGTTCCACTTTCATTAAGCGGCGGGATTACACGCTTCCCGGAAGATCAAATGACATTCTCTCAATTAATGAAGGCTTCATTGGCTACGATCGCTTCTGTACGCAGTGCGGGCGGTGACAGCATCGTCTCATTATCAAAATCCTCACATGCTGCATTAAACCGTAGATCAATTGTTGAAAAACGATTACTGCTTGCATTAGATCAGAAAAACCTGCATGTTCTATACCAGCCTCAACTAGATTTAAGAAGCGGTAAAATTACTGCTGTCGAAGCATTAGTCCGTTGGGATGATGAAGAAATCGGCGCTGTATCACCTGATGAACTGATCCCTATCGCGGAGGAGACAGGTCTCATTAATAATATTGGTTCGTTTATGCTGGAAAAAGCATGTGAACAAGCGGTCCTATGGAAAAATGCGGGCCACCCGATTAAAGTTAGCATCAACTCTTCTGTACGCGAGTTTCGTGATAAAAATATGGCCAAGTCCATTTTGGAAACACTTGACCGTACCGGGTGTCCGGCAAATTTACTACAAATTGAAATTACCGAAAAGTTTGCATTGGAAGCTGAAGCTGAAACAGGCATTATTAAGCAAATGCGTACACTTGAAAATGAAGGTATTGTCTTTGCGCTTGATGACTTCGGTACAGGTTACGGCTCGTTCCGTTACATGCAGCTTCTGCCAATTTCAATTTTAAAAATTGACCAGACATTTATCCGCTCGCTGAAATCGGAAAAAAACCAGCAGCTCGTAAACGGTATGGTACAGCTAGGAAAATCAATGAATCTGACAGTCGTTGCAGAAGGTGTAGAAACTGAAGAACAAATGCAGTTCCTGACAGGCATCGGCTGTGAGGTCATCCAAGGTTACTTCGTAAGCAAACCAAGCTCTACAGAAGAAATTTCTTCGTTATTAGGATAAATAAAAGCTCGTAAGGCAACTGATGATCAGTGCTTTACGAGCTTCTCTTTTTTACTTTTGTAAAGGATTGAATCGAAGTTCTTCCCTTTCTCATTATACGCAGGATAATCTGCATCATTACTTCCGCAAATACAAGTCCCATTGCAATCGCGCCAGAAATCATAAATGCCCGCATGCCATTTTCCAGACCTGCAATATAGTCGAGCTCCATCACATTTCGCATCGTACTGTATGCAATGCCTCCAGGTACAAGCGGAATAATTCCGGATACACTAAATATAATCATCGGCATCCTAAACTTGCGCGCAAAGAAATATGCTACTAATGAAACGACAAATGCACCAAGAAAGGATGCGCGAACATCATCCAGTCCGCTTTCGAACAGAACATAATATACTGCCCATCCTACAGCACCGACGAAACCACATGCCGGGATTGTTTTGATCGGGGCATTAAAAATGACACCAAAACAGGCGGTCGCAATAAAACTGATAACAATTTGAGCTAAAACATGCTCCATCAACTAACGCTCCCCTCCAATCGATCATACCTTGAAATGATCGCACTCCGAATTGATTCAAAATTTATAGCGAAAGCACAAGCGCAACACCTGAACCAATCGCAAACGCTGTTAAAAAGGCTTCGGCACCTTTTGCCATCCCTGCCGTGAAATGTCCTGCCATTAAATCGCGGACTGCATTCGTAATGAGCAGACCCGGTACTAGTGGCATGACCGAACCGATAATGATTTTGTCTATTTCCGTACCAACATTAAAATGCACTGCGAGATAGGCAATAGCTCCCACTCCTACCGATGCTAAAAACTCAGAGAAGAATTTAACGCGGGTCATATTATGAAGAATCGTCACAATATACAAACCGACACCTCCTGCAACAAAAGCAGCCGGGATATCAGAAATCGTTCCTTCAAACAGCAATAAAAAGGCACTGCTCGCTAAACATGCCGCTAAAACTTGAACGGAAATTGGGAGGAAATAATTTGTTTTTTCTATCTTCTTTAACTCGTCATACGCCTGCTCTAATGTTATCATTTGAGATGTAAGCTTACGCGAAACATTGTTTACAAGCACAATTCGATGTAAATCTGTAATTCGCGTTGGAATCGATGTAATTTGTGTAGGCTGTGTTTTACCTAGAGAGAAAATAATACCTGTCGGCGTAACATAGCTTTGTGCATTCATCATATTTTGAGAACGGGCCATTCTTAGCATCGTATCTTCCACTCGATATGTTTCAGCACCGCTTTCAATCATAATACGACCAGCAAGCAAAAAGCAGTCGAGCGCCAGTTCAGTATTTTCAGCATTCATTCAAGGGACCCCCTTCCACTTCTTAGCTCATATTACTTGAAGCAATCGGAAAATAATAGTCTTTTTTCGTACAATTTATGCTGACAGAACAGTGTATTTCCTTAAAATTTACAATGACCTTCATTCTGGATAAAGATAATAGATTACCCCAATTAGAAAGGAACCCGGTACATCATGACGAACCCTTACAGAAAACGGCGTGGTCCTTGGATTGACTTACTTCTTATTGGCGCCATCGGTTTTTTAGGTGCCATTATTGTTTTTTTAACTTTTTTAAGCGATGATCCAATTTTCCGACCCAGCGACAAAACATCCGCTAAAGAACATACGATCACAGAGGAAGCATCAAAATTTCCCGGTGTCAAAATTGTCACTGATCGATCTGATGACAAGAAAATGCCCTATACCGTTCAATATCCGCTAACGGAATATGAAGCTTTCAATAACGCGGTAACGGCATATATAGAACAGTCAAAACAATATTACATAAGCATGATGCGCCTGCAGCAGGATTCAAAGAAATTAACAGGCGATCTAACGATAACAGTTGAAACATTCAAGCATAATCATTATTACTCCTTTGTTATAACGAATAAAACGATTTTAAATACCGAAGAGAAGCAAACAACAATTCAAACGTTTCTAATTGATTATGAAACAGGCGATCTGTTTGATATTCGTGATCTTTTAAATGAGGATTTAGAAAGCCTGAAAACTTTTGCAGCACATATCCAATCAGAAATTCTTAAAAATCCAACTTATAAAGAGTATGTATTAGAAAAGGAGCTCGCATTCGCTACCGAGCCAAAATGGCGTTTATTTAAACGTTTTGCATTAAAAGATGACTCCCTTTTCATTTACTTTAATGAAGGTGAAGTGGCAAAACCGGAAGCAGGTGTACCGGTAGTTGAAATTCCTTTATCATTCATCAACCCGCTTTTAGCATCTGATTTCCAAATAGCGATGCAATCCGAAAATACGATTATTCCTAGTGATAAGGGTTCATCAAAAAAACGGATCGCCCTTACGTTTGATGACGGTCCACACCCGGAAGTAACGAAACAGATTTTAGTCCTTCTGGAAAAGTACAATGCCAAGGCGACATTCTTTATGCTAGGTAGCCGGGCACAATATTATCCGGGCTTAGTACGTGAAGTGCTTGATAGCGGTCATGAACTCGGTAATCATACGTGGTCACATCCCGTTTTAACAAAAATGTCTCCTGCTGAAATTGAAAAGGAGTACAATTCCACAGAGGAAGCGATTATCCATGCAACGGGCGAAAATTCAACGGTTTTCCGTCCTCCATATGGGGCGATTAATGAGGAAATTCGTAACGCCATCCCATGTAAATCAGTTAACTGGACGATTGATACACTTGACTGGAAATACCGCGATTCAGAAAAGCTGTTCCCGATGGTGAAAGAGGTATTGCATAATAACGCGATCGTGTTAATGCATGACATTCATCAATCTACAGCAGATGGACTGGAGCCTGTCCTTGCATACTTACAAAAGGAAGGCTATGAATTTTTAACGGTTTCTGAAATTTTGCCGTATCATTAAAAGTAACTTAAAAAAAGAGTGGTGATTTTTAATCGCCACTCTTTTTGTGTTAATCCTCAAATGCTTGTACTTATTCCTCACTTGAGTGAAGTTAATCCTCACTTTTATTGGGATAATCCTCAGATGCTTGCACTTAATCCTCACTTGAGAGCAATTAATCCTCACTTCTCATTAGACCATACTCAAACGCTCAAATCACCTGACCTTTTACCCCTTGCTGTTCCAGTTCCTGACGTGCATGTTTTGCAAATTGTACCGCATGATTATTACGTCCGATTTGCGCCGTGTTGCACAGCTCATCCCAAAATAACCTCTTCATTTCGAATTGGTCACACTCGAGCAAGCAGAGCAGGCTTATTTTCAGCTGAAGCAACAGCGGCGGTTGTTAGAAACCCTTTTGAGAAACTAGACGTTTCTCAAAAATTCATGAATACCATCCGCAACCTCTCTTAAAACCTCGCCAACTTTTTTCCTCTTCAATGTTTAAAAAAAGTTAATAAAGGTTATAAACCACTATCGCGAAATAATTAAAATAAGAAATAGGAGATGGAAATTATGAGTTTTATTTGGTTCTTAATAATTGGCGGGGTTATCGGTTGGCTAGCAGGAGCAATTTTAGGTAAAGATGTCCCAGGTGGAATTATCGGTAATATTATCGCAGGTATTGTTGGTGCATGGATTGGTGGTATGCTTCTAGGAAGTTGGGGACCTAAAGTTTCTGATTTCTATATCGTCCCAGCTATCATAGGTGCAATTATACTTGTGTTCGTTGTAAGCTTTATTATGAAATCGATGCGTAGAGCTTCGTAACATTTATTTTTAAGTAAATCAGATATAAGTAATTTAAAGCGGTCCTTCCTAATATTGGGAGGACCGCTTTTTCATTTTTGATTCTCTAACCTCAAATTCCCCCATTAAACATTAACTGTAACTTTTTTGTAACCCTTTCTCCAGAACCATATCCTATTATTAAGATGCGTTATTATAAATTGCCCACCCCAAAAATAAAAAGCATAGAATGGAGAATTTATTATGAAAAAAATAACAATATTATTAATGGCCCTTGTTTTTATAGGAAGTATTTTCGTAATTAATAATGAAAATGCTCAAGCAGCGGATTTTGAACAAGCTTTTGCAAAGAAAACAATACTCGTAAAATCTGCGCCCGGTGAATCCTATAAAACGCTCGGTAAACTGAAAGCAAAAACTTCTGTGAAAGTATACGGTGGTGTTCCAATCGGTACGGATCAGAAAGACTCATCGAACGCTGATCAATATGGCTGGTCAAAAATTATGTATAAAGGCAAATATGCATATGTACCAACACATGAACTAAAATTTGAGCATCCATCAGCATGGGCGCCGAGTGTGAAAGCGAAAGCCATCGCCGAAATCAAGGAACAATTTGTTTCGAAGAACGATAAAATACGTTTAGTGTACGACAAAAATTCTTACTATGAAGTGTTTATCCAGAAGGATGGCAAAGGTGAGTATCAATATTTAGTCTACATCAATTGTAAAACCGGCTGGTGGCACGGGTGAATTCGTTCTAGAACCGGTTTAAAGGTAATAAGTGGTGTTACCCCGAATATATTAGATTACCTATCCATAGGTTGTTTCCCGGAGGTGAGCTGAAACTTATATTAGAACAAAAGTTTGGTTATTAGAAAATCTCGCTTCGATATTAGAAGATCAGGAAGCGATATTAGATAATCGGCAACACTTATTAGATGAAGCGCGAGATATATTAGAAAATCGAAAGTTTATTAGAAGAAATAAAAATATATTAGAACATTTTAAGATTTATTAGAACTTCCAGCTGCCAGCACCGCCTCACGTTTTGAAACTAAAACGATTTTACTGTTCTCTTAGTTTATAAAGGTTTAAAGCTAACGCATAAGTTTTTGACTAAACGAAAAGAGGAAGCAAAATGAAAACGAAATGGCTTTTGAGTAGTAGTGCCGTGATAATGGGTTTGGTGGGGTTGGCAGGAACATTTATTCCCGAAGAAATTTCAAAAATATTAGGGATTGCCTCTACCCCTGTTACTCTGATTCTTTTGCAAATCATCGGTGGACTATATTTAGGATTCGCAATGTTAAACTGGTTCACACGTTCCGCCCTAATCGGAGGCATCTATAACAAACCCGTCGTATTAGGAAATCTGATGCATTGTATCGTTGTCTTTTTTGCCCTAATCCGTCAGTTGGCGGAGCAGTTTCATTTCTTACTCTTAATTTTGACATTAATTTATTTTGGGTTTGCCGTCTGGTTTACATTAGTTATGCGCTCGAACCCTTTAAGCAATCAATCAAAAATGCCTGTTTAACTTAGTAAACTCTTTAGCATTAAAAGGACCAAACACAAGTATGTTTGGTCCTTAAATTCATTTATCTGTTTTCATTTTATAACTCCTGTCTTAACGCCTGCATTACTTCAATTTTCGTTGCTTTACGTGCCGGGCGCAAACCTGAAATCATTGCCACGCCGATACTGATCGCTGCAGCAATCACTACGAGCTGCCACGGTATCGCTGAAAATTGTACATTGTTGAATCCATCTTCCGCTGTTGCTGCCTTTAAAATAAGCGGCAATAGCGCATTTGATGCAAAGCTTACAATATATGAAATTGCAATTGCAAGAACTGTTCCAATAACTCCGATAAAAATACTTTCCATTAAAAACAGACGTTGAATCAGTTTCGGGCTGGCTCCAATTGCTTTTAATACACCGATCTCACGTGTACGTTCTGTCACCGCCATTGTCATCGTATTGAAAATTCCGATTGATGCAATCAATACTGCGATTGTTCCAACAAAAACAAGTCCTGCTTTTAATACTAGGAAAAAGACGTTTAACTCATCCAGCTGTTCTGTAACGGAATACACACCGTAGCCTTTTCCGCGTAACTCTTCTAAAATCGGCTTTACATATTCCAAGCTTTCCGCATAAATATCGAAGCGCTCAGAAAATAGTTCAAAATCACTGGCTACCTCTACATCGGCAATTGCTTGGCTATACATATCTTCAATCACTTCACGTTGCTCGTCCATCATATAAATCCTGTTTTCAGTTGCCCATTCATAAGCCGGCTCTGGCATAACACCGACAATCGTATACGTCATACGCTCTGACAGCGCATCCGGTTGTTCATGTGTACTTAGAGCAATTTCTACTTCCTTGCCGATAAGCGAATCCTTGTACCCTTCTTCAGCACCGTCGTAATAATTACCTTCCGCTTCTGCTGCCTTTGATTTTTCCTCAATTAATTTACGGTCCGCTTCATTCAATAATGATTGGCCGAAATGATAGCCGACAATAATTTCTTTTTCGTTTTCAGGATATTTCCCTTCCGATAGCGGTTTCGCTACCGATGCATAATCAGTAAAGTCCACTAAACGCAGTGATGTAGATGTATCACGATCCCCCATATAGCCTGCTACATTAGCATCCACACTAGTCGTTTTTAATACCGTTTGTACATTTTCTACCGCTTCAATATCCGCTACTTCCTCTGCGGTAAACAGCGCTTGACTGCCGAGCACTTCTATTTGTGTCACCGTCTCACTCGATAAAATCTCATCTTCCATTGATTCCTGTAATCCGAAACCGATCGAGGCAAGCACGATTAAAAACGCACAGCCCATCGTTGCGGCAAGTACCGTCATAAATACACGCAGCTTATTTTTCTTGATATGCTGCATCACAAAATTTACCTGATCTTTAAATAGCATTGTGTTCACCTTCTTTCACCAATTGACCGTCATGCATACGGTAGCGCTTGTCCGCAATCATCGCTACTTCCTCATCATGCGTAATAATAATAAATGTCAGATCCAATTCACGGTTCAGCTGCTGGATCAGCATTAAAATATCCTGCTCTGTCTCTGAATCGAGGCTTCCTGTCGGCTCATCCGCCAACAAAATCGGTGCATTCGTCACAAGTGCACGCGCAATACTAACCCGCTGCTGTTGTCCGCCTGATAATTCATTTGGATAATGGTCCGTCACTTCAGTTAACCCGACCTTTTTCATAATTACTTCAACCCGTTTTCTGCGCTCCGATACGTTCATCCCTTTCAATTTTAACGGTAATTCAATATTTTCAAATGCCGTCAAACTTGGCATGAGCTGAAAGTTTTGAAAAATAAAGCCGAAGTTTTCTAATCGGAACTTTGCGCTCTGAACTTCATTGAATCCTGCAATCTCCTGTGCATTTACTACAATTGAACCGTGTTCCGGCTTCATAAAACCTGCCAGAATCTGAAGCAGTGTCGATTTACCCGATCCGCTTTTCCCGACAACCGCCACGATTTCCCCCTTCTTAACATCAAATGATACATCATTCAGTACCGGAACCTGTCTTTCCTTTCCGCGTTTACCGATAGAGAATGTATGTTGTAAGTTCGTTACTTTAATCATCATCGTTCACTCCTTTTCACTTAACTTTAGTGTAAAGGGCAAATCTTAATATTTAGAAAGGCTAAATATGAAGAAATTCTTAAGAAATCCTGAATCCCCTTTATGTTTTTTCGGACATGAAAAAACCACAAGCACAATTCCACCTGTGCTTGTGGTTGAATCTTTTTTAGAAACCTACCATCTTTTGCTTTTCAAATGTTTTACCGTTGAAGCTCGTCACTTTTGAACGGGATACTGTAAATAGCTCATCTTCAATATAAAGAAGACGCTGTACAACATTATACGAATCTTCATATTGTTCACCAGGACGCGCCTTTTCGATCATATCCGCTGCAAGCTCAATTCCTTTAGGTGTTACTTCGTAAATATGAGCACCTGTTCCTTCATATTTCAGCTGGTCTTCCTCATCTGTTGGCGAGTAAATCGTAACCGGGAAGCCGTAATAGTTTTGACGCGAATCTTTGAACAGTGCTTTATGGTCATACTGTACAGGAGAATAAGTACCGCGACCACCGATTATAACTGCTTGCTGTTCTTTCGGGTTATTGAAATCCGTCACGTCAAACAGGCTCAGTTTCATTCCTTTTGTATAGACAACCGGCTCTTTTGAACCTTCCTCCATCTTCACTTCCGTATCATAACCAATACCTAATAAGTGATTTTCACCAATTGGATGCAAGTAATTACTGAAGCCTGGAATTTTTAGCTCCCCTAACACTTTCGGTGCTGTCGGATTTTTTGTATCAATAACAAAGAGTGGATCTGTTTCTTTAAATGTCACTAAATACGCTTTGTCTCCCATAAAGCGAGCGGAGTAAATGCGTTCCCCCTTCGCCAGATCCTTGACCGCACCTACTTGTTTTAAGTTTTCATCCAAAATGAAGAGATGGTTTTTCGAATTGGCTGTTGTACCCCATGCACTGCCTTCTGTAGTAGCGATACGGACATGCCCATCGTGCTCATCCATTGAGAATTGATTTAATACAGAACCAGGAACTTTACCTTGTGCTGTCATTTTCACCGCTGCTTTATCAATAGAAATTTTATAAATTGTCGTTTCATCATTTTGATTTACCGGCATTGTACTAGATACCGTGTCTTCAAGAGATGTGCTCTCCATTGCTGGCCAGAAACGATAATGATTCATCGATGCAATATAGATTGCGTTTTCTGACATGTACAACTGCCCGCTGTTACCTAGGAAGCTCTCTGTTTTCCATGCGTTCGACTTTACATTGTTCATATCGATTGCAGATACGATCAAATAATTCGGTTCATTGCTTTCAGGTAGCATACGAATTTTATCAACTGGCATAATAGTTTCCTTTTCCCCATCGTACGTAGATGGACGAAGCTCTACATCCGGTGTTTCCTGCAGCAGCCAGTAGTTCGGCATACGACTTGATACAACGTACAAATAATTGCCTGCTTTACGGAGACTCGTAATATCCCCGTCATGCCCCACTTCGCGTACTAATGTAGGATTTTTTGCATCTTTTACATCATAGAAAGCAATTTTCGTCACCGATTTCCCGTCATAATACGGCTCTCTTTGTGTTTCCACATACTGTGTGTATCCGATAATTAATGTTTGATCATGCAGCATTAAATGCGATGGATAAATATCTTTGCCGACCTTTAAACGCTTTACTACATGCATAGTTTTAGCATCAACAATGACTACTTTATTGTCGACAATCGTATAAATCGATTGGCCGTCCGTAATTGTAATGTCACCTTCTTCAATACCTTCAACCTGGTTGTTTGTTGTAGAGTAACTCGGTCCGCCACTGCCTGAATCTTTGTTTTCCATCGACATCGCCGATTCTTCAACCACCATATCATTAAAGCGACTCGATACCGCATTTTCTTGCGCTACAAACGCCCTAAAGTAATCTTTTAAATCTTCTGTTGTAGTAAGTTTTTCCACTTTCCTTACTACTTCAAGTGCTACCGACTGTTCCTGCTGCGACTTTGCATTTTTCGCGTATGCAGTTTGCTTAATTTCGAGTGTGTACTTCCCTACTTTAAGCCCATCAACAGATAAAGCAGTCCCAGCTTTATCAACCGAAAATTTCACTTTAGCCTTATTGCCGTTTTCATCAACAATTAGAATGGACCCATCCGTTAAACTTTTTTCCGTAATTGGCTGCTTTAACGTAATGGAATACGTTTCTCCTTCGAATAAAATACCCGTAGCCTGCACTTCCGGATTTTTTGCGAACATAAAATAACCGAGTGCCAAAACCGCTACAAGTGATGCGACAAGCCCTATCCCGAAAAATTTGCCGTTTTTCATGTAAACCCTCCCTTTCCATACTTTGTATTAAATTAGACTGGGAAAGAGTGTAAAAGTTACAGAATTTTTTAAATTTTATACTAGACATTTCCATGGGTAAAATAAAGTTCTCTTTCGACCCGTTCGTTTGACTCTTCCATAAGCCGTTGCCAGTTGATGAACCAGCTGAACAACCAGCTTCATTAAAAAAAGCGGATGAAGTTATCGCATAATTTTGTTAAACTAAGGAAAAATACAACTCGTGCTTTTTTCAGGCACGAGTTGTATTTATGTAAGCGGAAATTAACATGTATAAAGTATAGGAGAATACTATGTCCATCCAAATTTATATATTGAGCAAGTTAGCGAAAGAAAGCAGTTATCCATATAAGCTAAAAAAAGAGCTGTCAGAACCGATTCCTTTTGATAAACTGGCGAACCTGACAGAAAGCAAGCTCTATTATCATTTTGAGTCTTTGACAAAACAAGGACTTATCCAGCCAACTGAGATTATTAAAGAAGAAAATCGACCGGATAAGCAAGTTTTCGCTATTACAGAACAGGGTCTTGCATTGCTTCCAAACAAAATTTATCAGCTTTTCGAAAAAGCCGATTCCTTATCAGAAACAATTGTAGGTTTAATGAATCTGGACTTTGTGGATCGTGCAAAAATCATTATGATTCTTGATGAGAAATTACGAAAGCTTGAAAAGAAAAGAGATCATATTAAAAGCTTGAATATGCAGGTTAAGCTGGAGGGTCCTAAAAAAGAAGGTGGAGATTTTTTGACCGGCTATTTTATAAGTCGTTTAGAAAATGAAGGTGAGTGGATTTCTTCACTAATCGAAAAAGTACGGAATCAATCTATTTAAAAAAGCTTCGCATTCGGATGATTTAGATCATCGAATTGCGAAGCTTTTTTGCAGCATGGCATGTAGCTCATCAATTTTTAAAGAAAAGTTTTAAAATAGGTGTTGTAATTTCTTCAAATGACAATGAATTCTTCCTTCGCCTGTTATACCACTTGCGAACGGTTTCAACTACGCCGATCGGTACGGATTTCCCGTCAATTAAATGATAGTATTGCTCATAGCCCTTTTTTAAATGTTCCCACCTGAAATCATTACCGGACATCGTATATTCGGAAACATCGATTATTTTAGCTCGGCCGTTTTGCAACAGTATATTTTTTAAATGAATATCACGCGGGTTCAGCCCCTTGCTGCGCGCATATTCTCTTGCTTCTTCAACATCTTGTATTACCTGTTCCGGAATATGGATGCCTTCAAGAATGCAGTCAAAGAGCGTTTTCCCTTCCTCGTAACTTAATACAAGACAATTGCCGTTCGAGCCATAGCATGTTGAAAAGAAAGGCGAATTGTCTAACTTTCCGTAAACACCTTCTTCCAACATTACTTTTGCCGCTTTGTCTTTCGCATATAGTTTGAATGCATACGCCGGGACATTTTCGGACTGAAAAACTGCCGCATCTGTCCCGATCCCTACACATCTTACACCTTCTGCTTCACCAATGATTGTTACTGGCTCATTATTCGGATTGGATATAACATTTATTTTTGAAAGGGAATCCATTACTTTTTCGAAGTCCTTTACCATATCATCTCTCCCTTCATCAGCGTTAAAGAAAACTACATAATCCAATTACTTTTAAAGGGATTCTATATCGCTCATAATAAAATTCGTTTTTTTATATTAACTATATGTTTATTTAATGAGTTTAACATTAAAATCGCTAGTTCATGTAATCTACCGCTTTGTCCAATATGTAAAAAGCCCTTCACACCATTATGTGAAGGACCTTACCTATTTATTAACTAAGGCTTAATTATTTTTCACAATTTATTCCACAGGGGAAAGTTCGCTTTCTGTTACCCATTTATGATGCGTTACTTCTTCACCTGTTTCTGTATCTTTATAGCTCACCATATATACGGTCGTTTGCTCAACCGAATCGATTGTAGCTGCCGCGCCTTCCATCCCTTCCATGTGATCCGCATTTAATATGACCTCTTCACCGGAAGTGAATGGTTTTTCTCCGGCATCCTCAAGTTCTTCATGGATAACCCATTTATGATCTTCAACTGGCTCACCACCAGTTGTTGGGGTATAAGTAACCATATAGACAGTTGTATCAAATGCACCGGTAATTGTTGCTGTTGCACCGTCCATACCTCCCATATGATCAGCGTTTATCACCGCTTCACTACCAACAGGATATGTAGGTTCTTTCGCATCAGCCAGTCCTTCTGGTACTTCACCTGAACTTGAATGGTCCATTTGGGTATGATCCATTTGTGAATGGTCCATTTCTTCCTTGGATTTTGAATCTTCTTCATTTCCACCGCAAGCCGCTAAAACAAACGCTGTACATAAAACTAGCGCACCTCTTACTAATTTCTTTCTTTTCATCGCTGCATTTCTCCCTTTTTTTTAATTTGCTCCCCAACTTATTATACCCCTCTAAGGTATAAGATAACCTTACAATTTTTTAAGATAACTTAAGTTAGTTTACTGAACAAAATAACGGGGAAAAAAATTAAAGTGGACAAATTGTAATGAGGAGGAATAGGCTATGTCACATGAGCAACATCAACAATTGCTACAAACTTTACATGAATGTATGGCAGCATGCAACCATTGTTTTGACGCCTGCTTAAAAGAGGATCACGTTCAGATGATGACGGAATGTATCCGTTTGGACAGAGAATGTGCAGATATTTGTAACTACTTGGAACAGGCGATCACTAGAGGTACACCGTTTATTTCTGAGCTGGCTTCCGTTTGTGCAAAAATTTGTGAAGCATGCGGAAATGAATGCAAAAAGCATGACCATGACCACTGTCAGAAATGTGCGGAAGCATGCTTTAAATGTGCAGAAGCATGTAAAAAAATTGCCTAAACATATAAAAAGTTGCTCCAGGTTCATTTACCAATGGAGCAACTTTTATATGTCTAAATATTAATTTCTGTTGAGCACTCTTCACAAATAAATTTGCCTTCCAAATTCAAATAAGCTTTGATTTCCGTAAACCCTTTTCGCTTCGGGTAACGCATTTGAATCAATACTTTTTCATCGTCTTTAATTTCATTATTACATTTCATACATTTTGGAATGATTAGGGCCACTCGATCCCCTCCCGCTATTTATACTTCAGTTACACTTCTTCTACCTTAGTACAAAGATATCCTGCCTATTATTTTTTCCGAACAGGAAGCCAAATTTCACTGTAAGCATAAGCTTTTTTATTTTCATCCATTTTAGTAAACGAAAAAGTGGGTGCTTGGATAATTTCATAATCGGAAGTAGGAAGCCATTCCGAGTAGGTTTTAGCCATTGTTTCTTGTAATGTGTCAGGAAACGGTCCTTCATTTGGAAATACCGCCCACGTACATGCTTCTACTCGCACTTTGTCTAACTGATCACTAACTTCAGTTTCAGTTGTTAAGACACCGATCAAGTGCGTTAACTCCCCTTCTTCTTTCAGGAAATTCGCATCAGCGTGGTAAGAGGCATTCACAATTTCAAAAGGCTCTATATTTTGCAGTGCACGCATTTCTTTTCTTTGTTCTTCCGTTATGCTTTGGGCCAGCTTTACGATTTCCTGATTTACCCCTTCAAACTGCATAGGCACCCGTTTGCTTACCCCTGCTAAATTAAACGCTTTTTTATCTTCAATTCTCCATTCCATCGAAATTCCTCCTCTTACTGTAATAACGAATGTGAGTTTAGGAAATGATTTGCTCATTTTCTTTTTAATAACATCCGAAGGTAAACAATCACACCATTTTTTAAATGCTCTAGTAAAACCGTCGACTGACTGATAACCGTATTTAAACGCAACATCTGTTACCTTTTCTCCATTTATTAAATCCTTATTCGCTTCCGATAGTTTTCTGTTTTTCACATAATCATTTAATGTCATCCCAGATAGGTGAAAAAATACTGTTCTAAAGTGATAATCGGAAACCCCGGCATAATGTGCAATGCTTTCAAGAGACAAGTCCTCGGTTAAATGTTCTTCAATATATTCAATCACCTGATTTAATTCTTTTAGCAACATATCCCTCCTTCATGGATACATATTAGCAAAGCAATTATAAAAATACTCGACATTTTCAGCTGAAAAAAATCGTATTAAATTTGTACAAATTATGACACTCGTTGTTTATTAGAGGAATTAAAAGGGTATTCACACTTATTAGTAAGATACTTAGCAAAAAAATTGTAGAGATAAATGAGAGGAGTTGATACGTAATATGCGGTTGGAAAAAAAGTTAGTATTGATATTCAGTTTTATCGCGGCCTGCTTCTTATCTGCTTGTGCGGATAAGGAAAAGCTTGCCGACGGATCTGAACTGATACATAAAGATCAGTTTGTTTTTGCTGCATCTGGAGAGTTTAAACCATTTAGTTATGTAAACGATGAGGACCTTTCGATGTCAGGTTTTGATATCGAAGTTGGTGAGGCGATCGCAAAAGAACTCGGTCTAAAACCGGTTCAAAAACGAATCAAGTTTAAAGGTATTGTAGAAGGAGTCAAGACTGGCCGTGCAGATGTAGCTGTTGCCAGCCACACGATTAATCCACAGCGAAGCAAACATGTTGCTTTCTCTACCCCCTATTATTATTCTGGACCGCAGATTTTTACCCGACCAGAAAGTGAAATCAAAACTGTTGATGATTTAGCCGGAAAGGAAGTCGCTGTAGCTAAAGGATCAACCTATGCTGATACAGCCTCCAGGTATACCGATAATGTTAAAACCTATGACAGTGACATCACTGCTTTGCAGGCGTTAAACAGCGGCCGTCATGATGCGGTAATCACCGATTTTGTTACCGGAAAAAACGCTGCAAAAGAAGGGTTTAAAGTTGAAGGGCAGCAGTTAATTGAACGCAGTGAACAAGCAATTGTACTCCCTCAAGATAACCCTAACCTATTAAAGCGAGTAAACGAGGCGCTGGAAAAACTCCGGGAAGATGGAACCCTTACTCGGATTAGCATGAAGTATTTTGGTGAGGACATTACGAAAAAACCTGAATAATTCAATCCTCTAAATAAGAAAGGACGTAGGTACAGTGCCAAGTTTTTCACATTTTCTAGAAGTATTAGTAGATACAAAAGATGTTTTCCTTAAAGCCATGCTCTTAACATTGGAGTTAACGGTTGTATCCATTTTAATCGGTATCGTAATCGGGCTTTTCTTTGCGTTAATGAAAATATCAAAATTTAAAGTTTTAGAACTCATTTCAGATATATATGTCTTTTTAGTTCGCGGAACACCGCTAATTGTTCAAATCTTTATCCTCTATTTCGGACTAAGCGGAATTTTCCTTCTTCCCGATTTTTGGGCAGCTTCACTTGCATTGGCGCTTCATAATGGCGCATACATTTCTGAAATTCTTCGAGGTACTATCCAAGGAGTCGATAAAGGTCAGATGGAGGCAGGACGTTCTTTAGGGATGACTAAAGTTCTGACATTACGAAGAATTATTCTTCCGCAGGCATTCCGCCGTGCGCTACCGCCACTGGGTAACCAATTCATTATCGGTTTGAAAGATTCTTCGTTAGCCGCATTTATCTCGATGAATGAACTCTTTAATGTAGCGACAACGCTAGGATCTAACAACTTTGACGAAATGACTTATTTACTCATCGTAGCGATCTACTACTTAGTGTTAGTGGCATTATTAACATTCTTAGTAAACCGTTTCGAAAAGAGATTAGCAATTAGCGACAGGTAGGAGGCGTAAGCAATGGAAGCAAATGAAATGATTAAAGTTAATCAATTGAATAAGTCATTTGGAGACTTACATGTATTAAAAAATATCGATATGACCGTTTTCGAAAGCGATGTTGTTTGTTTAATAGGATCGAGTGGCTCAGGAAAAAGTACTCTCCTTCGATGTCTGAACTTTTTAGAAAGAAAAGATAGCGGCAGTATTATTATAGGGGGCAAAGAAGTCGACCCTAAAAATGATAACCTTAACAACATAAGGGAAAAGGTAGGAATGGTATTTCAACATTTTAACCTATTCCCCCACAAAACTGTTTTGGAAAATATTATTGAAGCTCCGGTAATGGTTAAAGGCATTGACAAAAATAAGGCAATTTCCAAAGCAAAACAACTGCTGGAAAAAGTTGGATTGGAAGATAAGGCCGATGTCTACCCGAATAAACTATCCGGCGGGCAAAAGCAACGAGTAGCAATTGCCAGAGCGCTTGCAATGGAACCGGACATCATGCTTTTCGATGAACCGACATCAGCACTTGATCCAGAGCTTGTCGGCGAGGTTTTAACAACGATGAAGGAATTAGCTCAAGAAGGAATGACGATGGTTGTTGTTACCCATGAAATGGGCTTCGCTAGAGAAGTGGCTGACTGGATCGTGTATATGCATGATGGGGAAATTATCGAGCGCGGTGACCCTGATCAATTTTTCAACCATCCAAAAGAAGAGCGAACAAAAGAATTTCTAAAAACGACAATGCTTAAATAAGTGAACGAGGGTCCTGTCTAAATAATAGGCAGGACCCTCATTTTTATTATCGTATATGATTACACCGGATAAACGGTTTTATGATCAGCCAAGATTATACATTTACTTTCATCCTCTAAGAAACGCACATCCCCTTCTGATGAATAGAACCATGTTTTTTGATTCTGGTTATCTTCTTCCACATAAAAAATATTGAGTTCATCTCTGAATTTTAATAATGTATTGGCAATTTCTTGATCAACTTTAAATGAAATTTCCCAACTGTTTTCAACTGGTTTGATCTCATATTCTGTAGTTTCGCAGAATAGTCTACTGCCGACAGTATGACGTACATATAGCATCTATCCTTCACCTCCAGGCAGATCTATTAAAAGGATAAATGCATCCTTTTTTGCTTTTATTGTTAACGAATGAAGGTCGGTGATTCGTGCATCATCACGTCTTTGTATCGTAACCTCCCCATTTAGCGAAACTTCTCCTTCAATGACAAATACGTAAATTTTACGTCCTTCTTCTTGCTGGAATTGAATTTCTTTTTCTGCCTCTAATTTTGAAAGATATAGTGTAACGTCCTGATGGATCATCGCTACATTTTCCCCCGCATTATGAGAAACGACTGGTAACAATTCATTTCTTAACTTATCAGGGTCAAACGTAATATCTTCATATGATGACGTTAACTGTTTCTGATTTGGAAGAATCCATAACTGTAAAAAGTGAGTATCCTCAGCTTCTGTTGGATTCACCTCCGAATGAAGGACTCCTGTACCAGCTGTCATTCTTTGCACATTGCCGTACTGAAGTGTACCGACATTCCCTAAATTATCTTCATGCTTTAACTGCCCTTTTAATACAATAGATACAATTTCTGCATCCCTGTGCGGATGAATGCCAAAGCCTTTGTTCGGTTTAACAATATCATCATTTAAAACACGCAATGGACCGAATTTGATATTTTCTTCATCATAATACGGACCAAATGAAAAACTAAAATGTGTTTCTTGCCAATCATTTTTTGCTGTAAAACGCTTAGTAGAAGGATTATGTACAATCATTCTGAATCACCTTTCCATCATCGAAATAATTATCTTGAATTCAAGATAATTATACAGTAAATAAAAGGAATTTGCTATATAATTGAATCGTTAACATTAGCATAAAGAAACACGCAAACCATGGTTTGCGTGTTTTTACTTAACTCTTCATTCTCCATTTTTATTAATTTCCCGTTCATTTATCGGCTGAACAGGACGGTGGTTGTCCGGGAAAATTTGCTGGAATGCTTTTATTTGTGCTTTTGACATTTCAATCGGCTGCTCAAAAACAATCCACTGTACTTCTTCTGTGCAAGGAGGTGTCGTTAATGAACCGGCGTATTGGAAAGTCGTTTCATCTTCTGGTAATAGAGCTTGTAAGTCAATGATATGCTTTTCGGAATCACCTTTTGCCGTTTTATCTGTCGGTAATTCAGTCCACATTGAAGCAAGCAGTTTGTTTTCATTTCCTTCTTGAATCATCAACCCTATAACAGCCAGCTTTCCATTCTCATCACTATGTACTAGGTGCAGTTCCATATCAAAGTTTTGACCGTTAAACTGATGTTCACTTGGTGTATGGAAATGAAATTGTGAAAGCTTGTACTCTTTATTTTCAATTATAATGTGATTGCTTTTTGTTGTAGAATTCGCCTGTATCGTATGACCATTATTTTCTAATGTAAACGGTGTTGGTTCATAGTGAATCTCATTCCCTTTTAAATTTCCATCTGCTTTTACTTCGGGAATTTCAACATTAATCGGCGATTGTTCACTTCCATTCACACATGTTAAATTTTGGGGATCGAGTTTCCCCCAGTGTTCAGGTCCAGTCGATTCCTCATAAGACCAGTCACTCTGATTAGCACTTGTTGTAATTACTTCTTTTTCTTCACTTTTTTGTTCCGCGCATGCAGCAAGGATCAAACTTGAGAACATCGCTAAAAATAAGTATCCAAGTTTCTTCATCTTCTGTAGCCCCTCTTATCTCTAGAATAATAAAATTATTCCATATATAATTATTTTCTCCAAATAAATATACTGGAATATTAAAATTCGGTTAATATAACCTATTCCTGTATCCATATATAGAATCATAATCTACACTTCTTTTAGTCATTTATACTTCATTTAGCATTCGCTCTTTTAGCTTATTTATAACTTCACATGGCAAATTTTCTTCATAAAAAAAAGAGCAAGCTCAGTATACTAAGCTCGCTCATTTCACTCTAAACGCCCAAAGACGCCCCATTATTTTATTAAAGGTTGCATAAAAGCGTCATTATATAATTGGCTCGATTTTTCACTGTAACCTCAGAAATCATAGCACCTGCCCAGCTCCTGCAAGACGTAATTTCGAAAAGCTTGCGCATGTATGAAAACTTAGAGAATAACGCCCGCAAAACTTCCTTTTAATACTTCTTTTCCATCCTGATTTTTGCAGGTGAACGTTGTACCAATTGATGTTCTTTTCTTACTTTCCTCCCATTCATAACTCTGAATCTCTACTTCGCATTTAATTGTATCCCCGGTAAAAACAGGTCTTATAAATTCAAAATTCATTGTCCGAGCCAATACATTGGCATCCCCGCCAATTTTCGTCGGCAACGTCGCTGTAAGCAATCCCTGAATTACAAGCCTTCCCTGTTCATCCGGCGTAATATGATGAACACCTTCATCACAAGAAACTTCCGTAAATAATTCGACGTCTTTAGTTGTAAATGTACGTTTAAATGTAATGATATCGCCTATTTTCAAAGCTATTCCCCCTGATTTTTATATTTCCAGGCTAATCGTTTTTTCACTTGTTCCACCATTTCGTGATTCTCTGAATGCATTGCGTCATAAAAGTCACTACGATTATCATAATCCCTAAAATCCATACAAATATACCGGGTAGCCTTCAGTACTTGGTACAAATCTGCAACCTCCTCCTCCGAAAGCGGTGAACCACTCGCATAATCCATAAGATAGAACTTCGTATCATCCAATCTATCTTGCCATTCGTAATGTACTGTACCTCCACTGAAAAACAGATCCGTTACATCTCTAAACTCTTTAGCAAGTCTATTGAAATCCTCTTCATTTTCATCAGTTAAATGTTCACTAAAGTCGTATTCAAGAAGAGCTTTAACCGTATCTCTCAATAGAGGATTTGCGTATGTATATTGCAAACTTATTTGTTCTTCCAACTCGTTTACCCTGTCTTGTGCCGGGTGGGCAAACCAAACTACACCACATAAAACGACCGCACCCAGCACTCCCTTACTATTTTTCCAGCTTACCATTCCTATCACTCTCCACTGAAACTAAAGCAACTGCCTTAATTCTTCCGTCATTTGCTCCACTAATTCCGGTCTTCCATGAAACTGTGCCGGAGTATTTTGAAATAGCTCCACTTGCCAGCTGTTGTTCTTTTTCACCGCGATCAGTGTTTGATGGGCGTTTACGGCAGGCTCAATATCTGACTTTCCAGGAGGAATCATTCCCGCAATCGCATATAAAATTGCTGCATCCGTTCCAAGTGACCGTATCTCTTTTACTTTCGTTATAAAAGGAGCTGTTGGATGATCTAAAAAAATAGGCGTAAGATGCGCCAAAATTTCTTCTTTGCCAATTAACTTACTGCCATCAAATCCAATTTGGACTCCCTGATCGGCAAATTGATCAGACATCCCTTTGGCATCACGTCTATTCCAGGCATCAATTAGTTTATTGTAAAGGTTTTGAACTTCAGTATTCATATTAAATTCTCCCCCTTGATTTACTGACAAAGCTACACATTTAATACCATTCGCACTGTTTTTAACGTATGGCCCTCAAATTGATCATCGAACTCTTTCAATACTTGAAAGCCTTTTGCGTCATAAAAGCTCTTGCCAATTTTATTGTCCTTTTCAACATTTATATATATTTCTTTTATGCCGTTCAGCTCATTAATTCCTTTTTGCAATAAAGCCGAGCCAACACCTTTCCCCTGGTATTCTGGATAAAGGTAAATAGCCCCTAATTCAGCTTTCCCTTCTTCATTAACAGGAGAAAAATTCGCGAACCCTATAATATTGCTATCAATTTCAGCTACAAAAAGAAAAGAACGCTCCATTCGTTGTTTCATCCGTTCATCATTGTAGGCCATCTTTAGGAACTTTTCTTGGATCTCCACAGGAATGATACCCTCATATGTTGCATTCCAAGATTTTTTCGCCACACCCTGAACTTGTGGAATATCTTCAGCATGCATTGTACGAATTATTACCATTTTACTCTCTCCCTTCGATTCCCATTAGTTATATAAGTCAATATTAACATGAATTCCCAAAATATAATGCCACCTTAATGTATTAGACAGTTTCTAGACGGTATTCGCCACTTGGACTGACTTATTCGTCAACTTCTTTTCCTTATTCGTCATTTTACTATACATATTCGCCAACTACAGCTACATGTCCCAAGCCTCATCCAAAATAACCGAATTACCAGTCCCCCGCTTGCAATACAAAAAAGCGAAAGGTCACAACAACCTTTCGCCTCATCAAATTATTCAAATGGCCAGCTTGGCAGCATACAGCGTAACTTCTTATCTGCTCGTTTCCCTAGCACATAATCTGCCTGCATCATTGTATGAATTTCGCGTGTCCCTTCATAAATGACCGGTGCTTTGGAATTCCTTAAATATCGGGCTACTGGATATTCATCGGAATAACCGTATGCCCCGTGGATTTGAACCGCATCATCCGCAGCTTTATTCGCAAAGTCGCATGCCTGCCATTTGGCGAGCGATGTTTCCCTCGTGTTGCGCACGCCCTTATTTTTCAGCTCTCCTGCACGATACACAAGCAGGCGACTCATTTCATAGCCAGCCTCCATTTTTGCGAGCATTTGACCGACTAGTTGATGCTCACCAATCGGTTTGCCGAATGTTTCACGTTCTTTGCAGTACTTGACGCTCGCTTCGATACAAGCCTGAATTAAGCCGACCGCGCCTGCAGCAACCGTAAAACGCCCGTTATCCAGTGCGGACATCGCAATTTTAAACCCTTCTCCTTCTTCACCGAGCAAGTTTTCTGCCGGAATTTTGACATCCTCAAAGAACAGTTCGCCTGTATTGCCTGCACGAATACCGTATTTTCCTTTAATCGCCTTCGAGCTAAACCCAGCCCATTCACGCTCTACGATAAATGCTGAAATGCCGTGATGTGCTTTTTCCTTATCTGTATAGGCAAATACAAGGAAATGGTCTGCGATATCGCATAAGGAGATCCAAGTTTTTTGACCGTTCAAAATATAATAATCGCCATCACGTTTTGCAACTGAACTCATCGCCGCAACATCCGATCCAGCACCAGGTTCTGTCAGACCGAATGCGCCGATTTTCTCACCCTTTGCCTGAGGCAGCAAATATTTTTGCTTCTGCTGTTCTGTGCCCCATTGCATAAGCGTCATACTATTTAAGCCAGTATGAACGGAAACGGCCGTACGAAATGCCGTATCCCCGCGCTCCAACTCTTCACAGACAATTGCGAGTGAATTATAGTCCATTCCTGCTCCGCCGTATTTCTCCGGTACACAAACTCCCATTAAGCCCAGTTCGGCAAGTCGCTTCCATAAATTTGAATCAAAACCGCCGCCAGCATCCCAATCGGCAATATAAGGGATAATTTCTGCATCAACAAATTGTCTTACTGTTTTTCGTAAAAGATTCTGTTCTTCCGTAAATTCGAAGTTCATACCCTCACTCCTACCACTTTACAATCATTGATGAACGGTGTGATGTTTCTTTAATATCCACACCTCGCTTCGCCATTTCCTGAATAAACTCACGACCTGGCACAACAGTTTCCGGTGCAAATACACCACGCTCAGCAATCAGTCCCTTACCAACCATTTGGGCCACGATTGAAATTGTATTTGCCGTTGCACGTGCCATCGCCGTCACGTTTTGCTCTGTATCTTTTCTAACGACCATTTCATATTCATACGTAATTTGCTCTTCCGACTTTTCACCTGAAATAATTGCACGTAATAACACTGCATCGACATTATCGCCGATATCCAGTTTTTTCTGTAATACTTCCCTCGTTACTTCCCGGACATTTACTTCACGACCGCCTGCTTCAACTTTATTGTTTTTATCAAGGAAGCCTAAATCAGCAAGCAATCTGAATTGCTCTGCATGACCTTTATAGCGGATCGTTTTGTATTCGAGTGTTTTTACATGAGGGAATGTCTTATATAACGTTGAAATTCCGCCTGATGTATAGAAAGCCTCTAATACTCCGAACTCGTCAAAGTAAATCGGCTCCAGCCCTGTTAAAGACTCGACCTCTGTAAGAACACCTTTTTGAATCATTTTCGAAGGCTCAGTATAGTGGTCAAATACCCCATCCAGCGAGAATACACGAATATAGTGCAGTGGAGGCTGTGGCGTTGTTGGAATACCACCTACATAAAGTTTAATCGAATCTACAGAATCAAACTTTGTCGCCCCGTAACCCGTCAAAATATTGATCATTCCCGGTGCTACACCTAAATCCGGAATAATCGTCACGCCATTATCGACTGCCTGACCGTGCATTTCGAAAATAGATTCTGTAATTCCGCCAATGTGGCCTCCTAAGTCTACCGAGTGCACCCCTGCATCAATTGCAGCTTTGGCAACACGTTCATTGAACTTATAGAACAGTGCATTCACTACTACATCACCACGGCTGATGACATCGCGCAATGCTTTGTCATCTTCTGCATCAAGCTGAATTACTTCCACCTTATCTGTATTCAATGTATTAACGAATTCCTTTGTAGGATCTGTTGAAACATCGGCTAAATAAATCTTTTTCACATCTTCACTAAGGACTAAATCGCGCGCTACTTCTTTCCCCATCAACCCTGCACCTAACACTACTACTTTCATGTAAACATCCCCTTTTTTATTAAGTCAATTACGCATCAGCGTGATTGCGTCCAGAATTTTGAGATGTGATGATTCTTAAAGATGAATCATCAAGCGTTATTATCGATTTGGGCACGTTGCAACTTGCCGCTGTAGTCTACATAAATACTCTTCCATTCCGTATAAACATCAAGCGCTGCCTGACCGGAATCGCGGTGACCATTTCCTGTACCTTTCGTCCCGCCAAACGGCAAGTGAATTTCCGCGCCTGTTGTTCCGGCATTTACATAAACAATTCCTGTATCAAGCAACTGCTGTGCTTTGAAGATTGTGTTGACATCTTGCGAGAAAATCGAGCTTGATAAGCCAAACTTTACACCGTTGTTCACTTCAATTGCCTCTTCCAAACTGCTGACTTCAATAATACTAATGACAGGACCGAAAATTTCCTCTTGTGCGAGTATGCTTGATGCTTCCACATCGGTGAAAATTGTTGGGGCATAGTAATAACCTTTTGCCAATTCACCTTCAGATAAAATTTCTCCGCCAATCAGCAAATTCGCACCTTGCTGCTTACCGATCTGTACATAATGATTGATTTTTTCAAGGGCAGCCTTATTAATGACCGGCCCTACTTTAACTGAAGGATCCAACCCGTCCCCGATTGTCAGCTGCTTCGTTGCTTCCACAAGACGATTTTCCAACTCCTGTTTTACATTTTTATGCACAATTACACGGCTGCATGCTGTACAGCGCTGCCCTGCTGTACCAAATGCGCTCCATAAAATTCCTTCCAATGCTAAATCTAAGTTAGCATCATCCATTACAATGACCGCATTTTTTCCGCCCATTTCAAGCGAAACTTTTTTCAGGTGTTTTCCGCCTAGCTCGGCTACTTTGCTGCCTGTCGTTGTTGACCCTGTAAAGG
Source organism: Solibacillus isronensis (assembly GCF_900168685.1). Lineage (NCBI taxonomy): Bacteria > Bacillati > Bacillota > Bacilli > Caryophanales > Caryophanaceae > Solibacillus > Solibacillus isronensis. The sequence continues at coordinate 48,812 of NZ_FVZN01000011.1, forward strand.
AAATTACACGGATATCCGGATGCTCGACAATTGCTGTTCCGACTGTAGGACCTGAACCGAATACAACATTGACGACACCTGGCGGCAAGCCGACCTCTTCATATATTTTTGCAAGCTCGTAAGCCATAAAAGGTGTTTCGTTAGAAGGCTTCCATATAACCGTATTACCGGCAATGAGCGCAGGGAATGACTTCCATGTCGCAATTGCAATCGGGAAATTCCACGGCGTAATAAGTCCTGCTACCCCAATCGGAGCGCGCACACTCATCGCAAACTTATTCGGCAATTCCGACGGGACCGTTTCTCCAAATAAACGTCTACCTTCTGCTGCCATATAAAGTGCCATGTCGATTCCTTCTTGTACTTCTCCGCGCGCTTCTTCAATGACCTTGCCCATTTCTTTCGTTAATATTTGCGCGAGATGTTCTTTCTTTTCTTTCAGTTTAAATGCAATTTTATATAAATAATCCGCTCGTTTTGGCGCAGGGACAAGCGCCCATTCTTTTTGAGCCGCTTTCGCCTTTTGAGCAGCGAGTTCGACTTGGAATTTTGTCGAAAGTGGTATCGTTCCTAACTGTTCACCATTTGCAGGATTGATCACAGGCATCGTTTGCAATGAATCGTCTTTTATCCATTCTCCACCAATAAAATTTAACAGCTTCATTTCTCCACCTCACAAATTCTCATTTACCTTTTATTCATTCGACATTCTCTACTTTATTCCCTTTTTTTCTCAAAAAGAATAACAGAATAACATTATTCAGTGACAAATATTATTTTCACCATTTTGAAACTTTTGGAATCTACAAGCGTATCTATTAATGTAAATATTAAATTGGATTGTAAGGAGACATAAAAATGAAAAATCATGAAATCGACTACGTCTTACACGGCGATGATATGCAGTTTGTAGAGGTGGAGCTTGACCCGCAAGAGACTGTTGTGGCGGAAGCCGGAAGTTTAATGATGATGGAAGATCAAATTCAGATGGAAACTGTATTCGGTGATGGTTCAGCAAATCAGGGCTCAGGATTGATGGGGAAATTACTTGGTGCAGGGAAACGTTTAATTACAGGCGAAAGCTTATTCATGACGACGTTCACTAACAACGGTATGGGCAAACGTAAAGTATATTTCGCTTCTCCATATCCTGGTAAAATCATTCCAATGAACTTAAGCGAATTGGACGGTAAAATCATCTGTCAAAAAGATGCATTTCTAGCTGCGGCGAAAGGTGTTTCGGTTGGCGTAGAATTCCAGAAAAAATTAGGTACAGGATTCTTCGGTGGTGAAGTTATACTATGTTATGATTTAGTCCATTAATTTATCTCTTATAGCACTAGTAGTTGTGTTTTTTTAATGGTGATTAATAAGGATAAGCTACCTTGAAAATAGTCCATTATAGTGGTATATTACTTCACTGGGGAGGGATATTTGTGGATAGAATTGTTGAATATAATGGGTATTTTGGTATCAAGTACAAATACATTAGAGAAAGTTACACTCAGGAAGTAACTGTAGTCGGTAGGAAAAAGGAATATAAAGGTTTCACTTACATGCTGATTATAGGTACGAATGGCAATGCTTATTTTGAAGCTTATAAATATCTAAATGATGAATTAAGCGATGAAAGTTATAGCACAAGAGAACAGGCTCTCCGAGCTTTAAAATTTTTGTACTCATACATAGAGCTTTTTAATACAGATATTAAATATTTAGACGCTGCTGATATAAATAAAATCAGAGTTTTTTTAAAAGGTGGTACAGGAACAGGACAATACATTACATACGACTTTAAGACTGTTCGAGCAAATAGCACGGTAAACAGTTATTTTGGTGTCTATAGAAGTTTCCTTCGTTATTTAGGGATTAAGAATAATATATTCGAACAAACGGACGGAACAAAAATAATTACTGATGTAGGAAGTGCTTTTAATTCTAAAACCACTTCAATGGAGGTACAGAGTTACTCCGTTAATTTAAAGAGAGTTGAATCAAATGTTGTTCCGAAATACATAAGATACAGTGAATATCTGAAAATCATAAAATTAATCGAGGAGAAATATACACTTCGAGAAATGATAATCGTTAAGTTGATGTACGAATACGGGCTTCGAATAGGTGAAGTATTAGGCTTAACATTAGAAGACATTCATGGAGAAGATATCACAAAAGCGAAAGGCAAATATCGCTTAATATTGAGAAATCGTTTTACAGATGAACCGTGGCAAAATGCAAAAGGTTTAAAAGTGACCTCTCGTAATCAATCCAATAACGAGGAGTATTACGAAAAAGGTGACGGAATACGAATTATCCGTATTAAATCCGATATGTACGATTTAATTCAAGAGTATATTGATGAAGTTACTTCTCCTTTTTCAATGAGCGAAAAAACTTATGAAAATTATTCTGTTAGGAATTTAGCGGATAAGGTTAGTCATGTCGAAATAGAAAAAAATGCTTATGTCTTTATCAGCAAAAACTACACACCGATAACTGGCGGAGCTTGGAATTCAATTATGAAAAGTATTTTTAAAGAAGTCGGTCTTGAAGTTGACAAAGGAAAAAGAAGAGATAACTTGAATCACCGTTTCCGTCACGGATTTGCAATGTTTAAAGTTCTACATGAAGGATATGACGAACTTCGATTAGCTGATGCTTTACGTCATTCTAATACAAATTCGGTTAAAAAATATTTCAATCCTACTGAAGATGATTTGAATGATTTCGCCATTAGACAAGATGCTTTGACTAAGAGAGGTTTAAATTTATGACACCAAGAACGTACCGGATAAGCAATGATTATATTCCGCAATTCACAAAAGCCATACAAAATCTTCTAAAAGATGAACAATTCAAATCTTTGTTCCTTGACTTTTTTAAATGCAAATTGACAAAAATGCATTTCCTTGAATCTGAGCGTTATCAGATTCACAAACATTTTGAAGACTATATTATTACCCTATTCAGCGATTGCACTATCCGGCTAATTTCTTGGGAACAATATTGTCTAGGTATGAAGTGCATTCGTCAACAAAACTGGAATGAACAAGATAAGACTGAAATATCTGCGTCTAGAAAAATGGCAAGAAGGTTACTGTTAGATTTATATCTTTATGTACTCGAAAATACGGATATAAATACCGAAGGCATAGCTGAATTAAAAGAGCATAAAGCATTCTTAATTTGGCAAGAACGAAATTCTTCTAAAATGAATTATGTTCTCAGCAACCATTATTTAGACCGACTAGGAACAAATTTCCCTATCGGAAGCTCCCTATCGGAATTACATTTATTTCAAGGTGATGAAAAAACACTCCCACTCATCCTAAATTTAAATGTTCGCAACCAAGAAATGAAAAAATTGTTATTAGATTTTTATTTAAGTGAAAACAGTAAACGTCAGCACAACGGATTAAGGTTATTTGTGTATTTATTTAAATATAGTTTGTTGGCAGTAGAATCGTCACCTGAATGCATTACCGACTTTACATTTGATGTATTTAAAAAACAATATAGATTTTATCAAAAAGCAAACATACTCAATACAACAGAATCAGTGCAATTTAAATTATCTTTACAACTTATTCGATTTTATTCTTTTCTTTGTAAAAAAATCAAAGAATTAAATGTTCAACATAATATTTTTGAAGGAACGCTTTATAATGAACATTTTTTTAGCGGTAACTATTTTACACTTTTTTACGAAAATGGATTTAAAGCGATGAAATATAATCCCTTTGAAGATGTACCGAAGGAAAACAAATGGCTGATAATCGGTAATTCTGATAATTATGCAAGTGCTGTAAAAAATAACAATCGAGGCATTGATTTTACACAAGTTCAAGATAAATCCCTTCGAGCTGATTTTAAAAATTACTTATGGAAGCAGTCTACTATGTCGGTAAATTCAGCAGTATCTGGTGTATACATGGTCATCGAGTTTTTAAATTTCATTTCTAACTATAAAAAGGTGAACGGACTACAAGACGGTAATTACGTAAATGCAAATTTATTAGATGAATGGAATTTTCATCTAAGTTGGAAAGAACCAGCCACAAGAAATAACTATATTAAGCGAACTAAAGCCTATTTAAAGTTTTACAAAGAGGAATATCGTATCCCTCAAATATTAATCGACACGCTCTCTCAAACACCAAAAGATGATGATGGCGGAATTCCCATGTCTAAGAAGGATTTCGAATTATTCACCCAAAAATTCCAAGAGGAAAGTCGGAAAAATTTGATAGGTAAACTAAGTTATATAATCTATAACTTAGCTGCAACGACTAAATTGCGTCCCGGAGAAATAGTAACCCTAGAAAGGGACTGTATTATAGAGAAATATGACCAAACTGGTGTTATTCAGTATTATTCAAAAACAAGTGGTAGAGAAAAGGTTAAAGCGACTCTAGCCATCGAGAAAATCAATCTTATCGAAAAAGCTATACTTCTTACAGAAGATGCACACCGCAAAGCTTATGATGACATGGATAAATATATATTTGTTAAAAGAGACGGTTCGAGAAAAGATAGAATTGTAAAAATAACTTTTCAGTTTACGAATCTCTTTGCTAAATTTCAAAAGGAATTAGAAGGACAACTCGATAACGTATATCGCCCTTATTCGCTTCGAACGACCTTTATAGACAATTTGTATACCGAAGGTATACAAGATGGTCTCCCAAGCTCTGTAATCGCTGAAATGGCTGGAAACGGCGTTAAAACGGCTATAAAATATTATCGCAAAATAACTACTGCACAAGATTATGCTGAGATGTTTGCGGGAGTGACTATTTCAGGGGTTGATGTTTACGGAAATATCACGGATGAAAAAGATGTTGAAAGTCTTAATCCGGTAGAAAAAGAACTTGGTGGATGTAAATCGGATGGATGTGTTTTCGACGATGAAGAATACAAATGTCTTATGTGTCCTTATTTCGCTACTACCCCCTCTAAAATACCGTTATTTAAAACGCAAATAGCAAGGCTTAAAATCATCAAAGAAAACACGCTAAACGCCACAGAACGCAATATAATCGATGCTGAACTTAAACTATATACAGCTTATTATGCGAAGCTACTTGAACAAATTGGAGATGACTAATCCTTTGCAAAATTTAAACTCAGTAATGAATTTACCTACGTATGAAAACATACAAACTGTACTTATCGATATAAAGCCGAAAGCTTTTATCAACTTTTCTATAACGCCAAATTTAACCTTTGCGGAAGATGTTTGGAGCTTTAAAGAATTCCGACGATTTTCAAGCGAAGAATGGGCATATACTTACGATTATAGTGAACTCGATATAACATATAAGAATTATGCCAAATATACAATTTTAAGAGAATTATTTAGTCGGCGTAATCGTTTCACTACTGTGAAAGCTAAATTCTATGTCATAAGAAGTTTCATCGATTACTTATCTGAACATCAAATGTTTTTCCCTAATCTTATAGATGTTCCTCTCCTTGAAGATTTTTTATCTACTACTAAGATAACGGAACGTGCTTTAACAGATAAAAAACAAGCACTTAAATTATTTTTATCGGAGATAGAACTTCGAGTCCCTAATTTAGATTTTTCGGAATGTTACAGCTACCTCAATAACATTAATACTAGGAAAGTGAAAAGAGAACGAGAAGCCGGCAAACATAAATTTATTCCGATAGAACTTCATAACCAAATAATATCTTTAGCAATTAAGGATATACGAAATGAAAACTTGCCCATTGAACGAAGAGCTTCAGCGTGTATGGTTGTGTTAATGGCAGAAACCGGAATGCGTGTCGGTGAATTTAGAATGTTAGAAGTAAATAAGCTAGATACAGTAAGCATTAAGGGCGAAACAGAGGTATTTCATTTTCTTAATTTTAAAACTTACAAGACTGTCAAAGAAAGCGATTTTAAAATGACTAGAAGTTTTATTACAGAAAATGCCCTCTTCGCCTATCAGACGCTTACCGAGATACACAGTGATAAAAGGACAACAAATTACTTATTTGTCAAACACAATGGTACAGAAGTATCAAAAACTATGTTGCGTTATCGCCTCGTAGAATTCTTTTATAACCATCAAGATGAATTACGATTAGAAGAAATTATCGACCATGAAGTAAAGCAATTTGCTGTAACAAGTAAGAACAAATTTCAATCATTAGCTTTTGTTCCTAACGATGAAATGGATAAAAAAATATACTATGTTACTTTCCATCAATATCGAGTGGTACTTGCTACGATTTTGTACGAAAAAGGTTATCATTTAGATTTCATTCGCCAACATATGAACCATTTAACTGAGGAAATGACACAACATTATATTCGACTTAATGAGATTGAGAAAAAAGAAACAAATGCGATTGACACTTTGATGAGAAGGACTTCACAGGACGGTTCAACACTTATTACGGATATAAACGAAACTAGTGACAAACACATCAGAGAGGAGCTTCAAAACGAGCAATATCAGGAAATGTATGAACAGATTAATAAATTCCTGAAAAAAAAGAAGATGAACATTTTCAAGGATATTAAAGAATTAGTAAAAATACTTTCAAGAAATGATACGCCGATGGCGGATATGGAATTAGGTATTTGTGCAAAATCCTTTAATAAACTATGCGAACGAAATGAATTTCTATCTACTATTAATGATGCCTACTACCTTGGTAATCAAATTCATTCTTTAGAGGATTTGCCTTATTCTTTAAAACGGTTTGAAGAAAAGGCAAAAATCATTTCATATAATGAAAGTTTGTACAAGAAGAATCCGAAATATCGTAATGAATTTGAAAGAGAAATAAAAGGTATAAAAATCTATATCAAAAGAAAATTGAATCCAGAATTACTTTTGCTTAGGAAGGAAATCAGTGAAATAGGTCTTCTAAGTGTCCGCAGCAAGTACCCGAAATTATCGGAAATTATCGGGAATATTAATGACATTGAAAAGGAGGTGCAAGAATGGAGCGAGAAAACATTATTACCGCAACAGCGGGACGTTTGAAACAGTTTGGTTTAGGCGAATTAAGTTATTACAAAGAAAACACTCAAGAACAGTTCTTTACAATCGAACAATACTTTCTTGAAAAAGAAGAACGCCTTAAAGAAATACTCGAAGAGATTAAATCTACAAACTTTAATATTCGTGGAATATGTAAGGATACGAATATCTCAAAAAGTACCGTTTACAACAATCCAAACACAATCCGTTTATACATAGAAAAGAGGATTAAGGATATTGAAACACAAGACCTGTTATTTAAAAACAAACAAGAAAAGTCACAAGAACGAATAACAGAAATCGAAGATTTTCTTGATAAGGCAATTATAGACCAAATCGAATATAACAATTTGAAGGTACATAACGGACACTTACAAGTTGAACTTAATCGCTTTTCTGAAAAGTGCGAACTGTTAGGTGCGGAACGCCTTGAACTCGTAAAGAGACTAAACGCAGCAGAAATAGAACTTAGACAACTACGAAATAAAAAAGGCAATGTCGTTACGTTGAATGAAGAAAAAGTGTAACGATTGCCTTCTAAAAGGGATTCCGTCAGAATTATGCGGATTTACAACGTTAAGGTGAAAAAATGCCCCCAAACATCGCTTTGTGGGCATTTTCGTTATTCCACAATCTGGTCATATTGAATATTAATTGATTACATATCAGAGGATTAAGATTTTTGACACATAGCTTTATTAATATATAAAATTCAACTATTAAACTCTAATTGTCTTATATCTTTCAGCTTTCCCGTATAATACAAACTGGCAATTGATTTAAACCAAGATTCTATCTCGTTATAAGTTCCCATATCATGTAAGTCTTTAGCAGTTATTCTCTTAGTTAGTTCTCCGTTTAACCTTAATTTAATAATTTGCTCTCTTTTATTTACATCACGAATATCTGTCATACAAATATTAATTAACCTCTTAGGTACATCTATCTGCATCCAACTTTCTTTTAACTCTTCTAAATTTAAATTAAATAAATCCGCAACCAACTTAGGCGGTATATAATTCTCCATCTCTAAAAAATTTGTGTTTACCCCAAACCTTCTCAAATCATTTAATTCACGCATTTCATCTATTTTCTTAACGTATTTCGGTTCGTCTGAATCGTAAATATGAAATTCTAGTACGTTCGAATTTTTCAAATAGTCATTGTTAATCCAATTTATTAACTTCCCTCCAGAAAGAGGCATTATGGATATTTCTTCTTTTTTCAAATCAATTATCGCTTTAAATTCAGGTATACACTGATTTAAATTCATAATAAAATTAACATCGTTTTCTCCTTCTACACAAATTGCTACTTTAGATTGAATAGTTGGTAATATCCCTAAAGAGCGAGCGATTTTATGTATTTTGCGTTCATTATCCTTTTCAATCTGCGGGAAATCTGTTTCTTTATGAATAAATATTATACTGTCGAGGTCAACCATCTTTGCTATTTCTGGTGTATGAGTTGTTAAGATAACTTGATGCTGTACATCATTTGCAATTGAAGATAGCGACTCTAATATCATTTTTTGGAAATCTGGATGTTGTGCAGTTTCTGGTTCCTCTATTGCATAGATAATCTCTTTTTTATTATTCTCTTTTGAAATTCTTTCTGCCTCTGCCCTGAAGTAACTTAATAATATTAGCCTACGTACTCCACTACCTCTTTTATTTAGAGGTATATCATCATCACTTATTAAATCAAATGAAAATACTGAGTCCCACGGTTTTAAATTTAAATTAGTTTTTAATTTAGATGCTATACCACTATCAAATTCTTTTAGTTTTTCTATAGTTTGTTCCCCTACTGTAGAAACTATTTTATTTACCTCTTCTTTAATTCTATCTAGTTCTTCCTGTAAATCAGCTAAAACCTTTTTTGTAGCGATTTTTAAAGGGTTCTGCACCTCACCGTCGGAATCCGAATTACTTCTGTCCGACTGAAACAAAAAGAATAATGGTAGATTTTCTTTTAACTTTCTCCAGATATCTTTTTCACCTGTTGCATCTTCAACTTTTTTGATTTCAATATTAATTTCTTCAAATATAGTTTCATCCGTAACAAGTACATTGAAAAGAGCCTTTCTCATAATTGAATTGGTATTTTTATTAACATCTTCATAATTCAATAATCTATCTTTATAACTACTCAACTTTTTTTGTAACTCTGGTTTCTTTAATAATATAAATGGTTCTTCAGAAATTTTCGGATAATTTGCTTTTAAACTTACAGACAAGCTTTTTGCCGTAAGTGATGTATTACTACAATTCCATTTTTTTATGATTTCCAAATTACCATCTTTATTTAATAAAAACTCATCAGCAAAAGTTGTTGAATGAGTCGTATCTAAATAGATTGGTCTTTCTTTCTCGATTTCAAAAATGCAAGATATTTCAAAGTATTTTTCTGGAGAATAAATATTACAATCAATAATTTCAGGTTTTACCAGCGGGGACTTTGATTCACCATTAAAGAAAATCTCCAATGCATCCATTAATGTGGATTTCCCTACATCATTGCGTCCAATTATTAAGTTTAATTCATTTGTAAAATCAATATCAATATCTTTATATCCTCGAAAATTTTTTAATTTTAATGTTTTTAGTTTCATACACTATCCCTCCTTAATTAAGGGTAGTATATTTTCGAAATATTACCATAATAAATATTTGATTATATTTGTATATACAGGAAATTAAAACCACTATAAATAAAAGTGCCATGTCTCAATTTATCATCTAACACATGGCACTGCCTAATCTAATTACCTCTTCGGGTCACGTGCCTCAATACCTTCTGTATATAGATAGTTCTGAACGAGTCAACGTACCTTTTCACCACACTCGGATATATCCATTCCACAAGGCAAAACGGGACTTGCAAGTTGTCGAATAGAAAATAAAGTTCTCAAATGTCGGATTGGGAATCTTATATCCAAAATAATATACGTTATTGGGAATTGAAAGCGTCCAATTCTTTTTGTATTGTTTCATTCAAACATCCACTTGAATAACAAAATAAAAAGGAGTATATTTTAATCAAATGAATATTTGAATGAAAAGGAGTGATTAGTTTGAGTAAAAAAGATACTTGTGAAATTTATTGTTATGACGAAGAAAAAGTCAATCGAATACAAGGGAAATTAGAAAAAGAAGATTTATCTAGTGTTGCCCAATTATTTAAAGCACTTGCAGATGAAAATAGGGCAAAAATTTCCTATGCTTTATGCCAAGATGATGAGTTGTGCGTGTGTGATGTAGCAAATATCATTGGGTCTTCTGTTGCGACAGCATCTCATCATTTACGAACTTTGCATAAGCAAGGGGTTGTGAAGTATCGGAAAGAAGGAAAACTGGCGTTTTATTCGCTTGATGATGTTCATATTAAGCAATTGATTGTTATTGCGTTAGCACATAAGAAAGAGGTGAAAGTAAATGCCTAATCAACAAAAAGAAATATCAGAACAAGAAATGAAAACCTATCGTGTTCAAGGATTTACTTGTACGAACTGTGCCACCATTTTTGAAAATAATGTAAAAGAATTACCGGGAGTTGAAGATGCAAAAGTGAATTTCGGTGCTTCAAAAGTGATGGTTCAAGGAAGTGCTACGATTGAAGAATTAGAAAAAGCAGGAGCATTTGAAAATTTAAAGATTCGGGATGAAAAAGAACAAAGGGTTGAACGTGAACCATTTTGGAAACAAAAAGAAAACATTAAGGTCTATATCTCGGCATTATTGCTTGTAATTAGCTGGTTCTTAGGTGAACAATACGGGGAAGAACATATTCTTCCAACGATTGGTTTTGCAGCATCCATTTTAATTGGTGGATATTCACTATTCATTAAAGGGCTTAAAAATCTAAGCAGATTAAAGTTTGATATGAATACGCTCATGACGATTGCCATTTTAGGAGCTGCGGTTATTGGTGAATGGGGCGAAGGGGCAATGGTTGTCATTCTGTTCGCTATCAGTGAAGCATTAGAGCGTTATTCCATGGATAAAGCCCGTCAATCCATTGAATCATTAATGGATATTGCTCCAAAAGAAGCGTTAATTCGTCGTGGAACTGAAGAAATGATGGTTCATGTTGAAGATATTCAGGTTGGAGACATCATGATTGTAAAACCCGGTCAAAAATTGGCGATGGATGGAACAGTTATTAAGGGAACTTCAACGTTAAATCAGGCTGCAATTACTGGAGAAAGTGTTCCAGTAACTAAAACAAAAAATGATGAGGTCTTTGCCGGAACCTTAAACGAAGAAGGATTGCTTGAAGTAAAAGTAACAAAACGAGTTGAAGATACGACGCTTTCGAAAATTATTCATCTTGTAGAAGAAGCACAAGCAGAACGAGCACCTTCTCAAGCTTTTGTAGATAAATTTGCGAAATACTATACACCTGCAATTGTCATTTTGGCAGCTTTAATTGCCGTTCTTCCCCCACTGTTTGGTGGAGATTGGAGTGAATGGATTTATCAAGGTTTAGCAATATTAGTGGTTGGTTGTCCATGTGCTTTAGTTGTTTCAACTCCAGTGGCTGTTGTTACTGCAATAGGTAATGCCGCAAGAAACGGTGTTTTAATTAAAGGTGGCGTTTATTTAGAAGAAACAGGACATTTAAAAGCGATTGCTTTTGATAAAACAGGAACTCTTACGAAAGGTGTTCCTGCTGTAACCGATATCGTGACATATGGTAGAAGCGAAAGTGAATTATTGACAATTACAGCAGCCATCGAAAATGGTTCCCAACATCCATTAGCTTCAGCGATTATGGGAAAAGCTGAAGAAAACAGGTTAAACTTTAAAGGTATCGTGGTTGAAGAATTCCAATCTATTACAGGAAAAGGCGTTAAAGCCAAAGTAAATAATGAAATATACTATGTAGGAAGTCCGAATTTGTTTGAAGAAACCCTTCGAAATGGTATTGAAACATCCATTATAGAAAGTATTGCTCGTATGCAAACTCAAGGAAAAACTGTAATGGTTTTGGGAACGGAAAAAGAAATTCTTTCGTTGATTGCCGTTGCAGATGAAATGAGAGAATCCTCAAAAGAAGTCATCAGTCAACTGAATTATATGGGAATCGAAACAGTAATGCTTACTGGTGATAATCAACGAACAGCAGAAGCCATTGGAAAACAGGTTGGTGTATCAGATATTAAAGCCGATTTATTGCCAGAGGATAAATTAAACTTCATTAAAAAACTTCGTGAAAAACATCAGAGTGTGGCAATGGTTGGAGATGGTGTCAACGATGCCCCAGCACTTGCAGCATCTACAGTTGGTGTTGCAATGGGTGGTGCTGGAACGGATACAGCGTTAGAAACTGCTGATATTGCATTAATGTCTGATGACCTAAGCAAATTACCATATACCATTAAATTAAGCCGTAAAGCTTTAGTCATAATCAAGCAAAACATCACCTTCTCCTTAGCGATTAAATTAGTAGCATTACTGTTAGTTATGCCCGGTTGGTTAACGTTATGGATAGCAATATTTGCTGATATGGGAGCAACACTGCTTGTAACGTTAAACAGTTTAAGGTTATTGAGAGTTAAAGAATAAAATTTTTCTGACACTAGCCCTATAAGAACAGCCTTTAAATTTAACCGAGCCAATTAAAAGTGTCCAACTTAAATAAGCTAAATCGAAAGTTTTCGCTATAAAAAAAGCAAAACCTTACGGCTTTTCTAAAGGTTTTTCAAACAACATTAGTGTCCAATAACCAAAATCTTATAAAACCGTTATATCACAAGGTTTATAGCTATTGGACACTTTTCAAGGTAGTATAAGGGCTGGATTCATTATGCAAAAGCTTGAAGGAGACGGTATGGCTTTTGTACATGCAGGCGGAACAATTTACGAACGCAAACTGCAGCCGGGCGAAACATTGCGCATTGATACAGGCTGTTTAGTCGCGATGACACAAGATGTAAATTACAATATCGAAATGGTAAGCGGCATTAAAACAGCTTTATTCGGTGGGGAAGGTTTATTCTTTGCTACGCTTTCCGGTCCTGGTACAGTTTGGGTACAATCATTGCCATTCAGCCGTTTGGCAAGCCGTGTGTTTGCTGCAGCACCAGTTTCTCAAGGTGGTGGCGGTAAAGACGCAGGTGAAGGCGGTATCGGCGGATTATTCGATCTGTTCAATAAATAAGCACAAAAAAGGAGCGATCCCGAATTCAGGACAGCTCCTTTTCCTTTTTATACAGATAATACGATAATTAAGATTAGTGCCAGCACGATTCGGTAAATCGCAAATGGCGTTAATTTTACTTTTGAAATCAGTTTCAGGAAGAATTTAATTGAAATAAGTGCAAATACAAATGCGCTCACAAAGCCGACTACATAAAACCAAAAGTGATCGGCATTAATTTGATCCCAGTTCTTAACAAGCGACAAACCGCTTGCTCCTGCCATAATCGGCACGGCCATAATGAACGTAAAGTCTGCTGCTGTTTTATGATCTAACCCAAGAAGTACCCCGCCTGAAATCGTTGAGCCTGAGCGTGAAAACCCTGGCCAAAGCGATAGACATTGGATAAGTCCTATTTTCAATGCTTTACTGTACGAAATATCATCCAATGACGTAATTGCGGGTTTTTTCGGTCCAAACTTATCAGCAATAATCATAAAGATCGCTCCGATAATTAGTCCAATAATTACTGTTTTAATACTGAATAAATTTTCATCGATAAAATCTTCAAACAGCACTCCAAAAATACCAGCAGGAATAATACCGACAATTACATGTCCTAAATTAAAACGCGTCTTTTTCTGACCTTCTATTTTATATAATCCAACTAAACTTAGTAATCGTTTCCACATAACGAAAACGACCGCTAATATCGATCCGAGCTGAATTACGATTTTAAATGTATTTGCCGAGCCGGATCCTAAAAATTCCTTCGTTTGCAGCCACATATCATCAACAATAATCATATGTCCTGTTGAGGAAACAGGCGCAAATTCGGTCATCCCTTCGACAAATCCTAAAATTAAAGCTTTTAAAAGCTCAATCCATTCCATTATTCCGTTCCCCTTTTTGCAATCTTATTCGCTAAATTTTACATCTATAACCCATAATTCAGAGCGACTGCCAATACGTGTTGGAGGCCCCCAAAAACCAAAGCCGCTCGAAACAAGCGCATGTAACTGCTCTTTTTCAAGAAGACCGTAATCCAACTCAAAAACTCTTTCTGTTATGAGATGGTTTGGCCACATTTGACCGCGATGCGTATGCCCGGAAACATGAAAATCCACACCTAAACGGGCTGGCTCATCCAAATCCAGCGGTGTATGGTTCATGACAAACCAAGGTAAGTTTTCATTTTCAGGCTGCATCTCTTTTAAAGCTAAGCGGTTTTCATTTGTCGCATCTTCCCGCCCTGTTAAATAAAAACGATTCGCAACTAAAATTGTTTCATCCATTAAAATTTTAACATTCGCCTCAGCCATTTCCTTTTTAAATTCAGGAATCTCATTGCCGTAATATTCATGGTTGCCCAGTACTCCGTATACACCATATGTCGCCTTTAAATTTTTCATCACTTCGCCCATATCTTTTTCGACAAAGCGCTTTGGACTATCATCGACAATATCACCCGGAAGAAGGACTAAATCGGGATTTTGTTCATTTGAAAGTGCAACAAACTTATCCAAATGCCCTTTCCCTGACAACAAACCGAGGTGGAAATCCGATGCCATAACAATACGCATATCGTCCCCAGGCTTATCAATGTTAATTGTAGCATTTCGAACTACCGGAGAATATGCAAAATATGTACCTGCAATTAATAAAACGATCAGTAAACCGACAACCCCTGTACCGACCAGTTTCGTTGTAAGCGGTGTAAACTTAATAATTAAGTTTGCAATGATACAAAGAATGAGCCCGTACTGCAAAAAGAACATCCAATAACTGCCGAGCACCGAGAATGGCGTTAATAGTGGATGGAGCTTTCCTATAAAATAACCGTATGATACGAGAAACAGCACTGTCCAATAAACAATCGGCCAACGAAATTGCTGAATCGACAACAGCCATGCCCTAAAATTCCAGCCAAGATAAAATGTAAGGCCGCTATATATCGCTAATGCTACTATGCCTAAAAGTATACGCATCATCATGTTGCTCCTAACTTTATTTGTCATCTCCAATGTTGCTATTTTACTATATTTTGAGTAATGGCGTTAGTCAATAAGCTTTTAAAATGTGCGGAGAGTTGTGGCGGTGGCGGTTTTCTAATAAAACTGATTTTCTTCTAATATGACGTTCACTCGTTCTAATATAACCGGTATTTTCTAATATCCTCACCCGTTTTTCTATTATGGGACTGAACTTTTCAAATAACCGGTCCGAATCTTCAAATAACCCACCTACTTCTTCTAATAAAAACTTTTTTCTTCTAATAGTCACCGCCCTTCCAAACAAAAAACTACAGCAAGGCACACTCCCCTCGCTGCAGTTTTTATTCATTATTTATCTGTTGGGATACTAACAGTCACTTTAAACAGATCCCCATCAACTGCGATGTCCAATTGTCCGTCATGCAAATCAACAATTGACTGTGCAATCGCCAGCCCTAGCCCTGAGCCTTCTGTATGACGTGATGTATCGGCACGTTTGAAACGCTCGATTAATTGGGATGCTTCCTCGTTCAGCTCGTATTTCGCTACATTTTTCACAGTCAATTCCGCATTGCCTTCATGCGACTTCAAATTGACGTAAACACGTGTGCCTTCCAACGAATATTTCCGTGCGTTAATAATTAAGTTATCAATTACACGCCACCACTTTTGCCCGTCCACACGAGCATAAATCGGCTGCTCCGCAATATTGATACGTAAATCCAAATTGGCTGCTGCAAAGTCTTCGCCATGCTCACCGACCGCCTGCTGCAACAGTTGTGCTAAGTCGATGCGCTGTTTCGTAATTTCTACATTGCCGCTTGCCATTTTCGATACTTCAAATAAATCTTCAATTAATGTTTTTAAACGATTCGATTTCGCATCTAAAATCTCGATATATTTTTTTCGCTCTTCCTCAGTGATCGACGGATTTTTCAGTAAATCCGTATACGTAATAATCGATGTGAGCGGTGTACGCAAATCATGGCTGACATTCGTAATCAGCTCTGTTTTCATCTGCTCACTTTTTGCCTGCTCATTCATACTGTTACGGACACCTTCACGAAGCCCATTTAAATTTTCGGCATGTCTCGCTAACGGAGATTTCCCTTTCACTTTCAAATCCTTTGTAAGACGGCCATGCGCCATGTTTTCAGTATGCTGCATAATACGGTTCAGGTAGCCCATACGACGCATAAAAATGTAAAGTGCCGGAATGAAGAACACTACAAATAAAAACATATAGAACAGGAAAACACCGAAACTTCCCGCTGTCATAACAACGGCAAATCCAAAGCCTCCAAGGAAAACAACAAGAAGCAATATTAGTGACTGCATCCCGATTGAACGATTTTCAAACATTGAGATGGCACCATCTACAAACTTCGCCGTAAATGTCTCCGGCCAGATTTTTTCCACATCACGCTGCCCTTTTAAACTTATCCATATTGAAACAACCATAAAGACGATTGCGACAATAAGCGCAAAACTGATAACGCCTGTTACGATAAAATCCGTAAGAAAACCCGAACGATTATCCGTATAGTGATAAATTAGCGTCTGGATGGATCTTGTAAAAGAACCATTAAATAAAAATGCAAAGTATGTTGCAATAAGAGTTGCTACGATTCGAATATCAATAGGGAAACGTTCAAATAGTTCACGTAGTTGGAACTTACGATTGAATTGCTCAAGTGTTGGTTCTAAAGATGTCATTAATAAAATAAAACTGATGATTCCAGCAAGAATAATGCTGTAATACACATATTTCGTAATGATAAACGCACTTTTTTCATTGCTTATATGAGTGTTTGCGATCCAACTAGCCGGCACTGTTACAACACCCGAAATATCCGATAAATCCTGCTCAAGTGTATAGCTATCTTGCAGAACCCCCATGCTATCATACTCATAATAATTAAGCGGATAGAGACCTGAGAGGTTTTTTCCTACATTGTTAACTGTTTTTTTAAAGACACTCTTTTCACTAATATCGCCATTACGGTAAACTTCTCCGGTTTTTTCATCTTTAAATTCATAAGCAAAGTGATTGTATTTGCTCAAAACTTCTTTCTTTTCTCTTTCAATTTCTTTTAGCTTCTGCTGAATTGCTTTTTTCTTAATTACTAGTATTTTTTCTTTTACATACTCATCATCTTCAAAGTTTTTCTTAATGTCGGCAATTTTGGCATCACGTTCTTGTTCAATCGCCTCGATTACTTCCTGATCTTGTGTTGCATTTATTTCGCTTGAATACTGCTCTTTAATATTTTGAATTTGCTCAGCAAGGGAGCCGTAATATGTACGGTAATCGTCCATTTCCTCATCCGATACTGTTAAAGCCACTTTAAATTCCTCTTCCGTCGGCGTGTTAAACACATATTGCGAGAACTCGTATACCAAGTTCTCTGCCTCGTTGTTATAGTTTTGCGATTCATAAAAAGTTTTTCCTAAATAACGACCGCCATTAGTAAAAATTAAACTGACTGCAGTTGCTACTACAAATATAAGAAAAAGCTGGAGGTATAATTTATTGTTTTTCATTTTTCTTCCTCCTCACTTAATTATAAAAAATATAGAAATTGCTTTACTAAAGGTACAAAACGCCCTGTCAAATAGTCGATAAAATATGTCCCGAGAAAATAAAAACCGAATGCCGCGCCGAGTGCTCCAACCCAAGAGAGAATTTTACTTTTCAATTTTATAACCCAATCCCCAAACTACTTTCAAATAACGGGGGTTTTTCGGATCTGCTTCAATTTTTTCTCGGATTTTGCGAATATGCACGGCAACAATATTTTCGGCATTATAAGCAGGTTCATTCCATACGAGCTCATAAATATCGCTGATCGAATAGACGCGCCCCGCATTCTTTAATAGAAGCTCGGTTATTTTATACTCGGTCGGTGTCAGTTTGACAGGCTCTCCGTCCACACGGATTTCCCGCGCCGCAGCATCCAGCTCAAGTCCTTCGACAAGCGGAGCGGGTTCTCCTACCGTGCCGAGGTTCACATAGCGTCGTAGCTGCGACTTTACGCGTGCCATCAGTTCAAGCGGGTGGAACGGCTTTGTAATATAATCGTCCGCCCCTACTGAAAGCCCGTGGATTTTATCGGTTTGTTCCGCCTTTGCACTGAGCATAATAATCGGGATATTGCGTTCTGCACGAATTTTGAATGTGGCGGTAATCCCATCCATATTCGGCATCATAATGTCTAAAATAATGCAGTGTACTTCATTTTGTTCAAGCAGTTCGATTGCCTCAAGCCCGTCTGCCGCTTTTAACACCCGGTATCCTTCATTTTTCAAATAAATTTCTATGCCGTCCCGGATATCCTGATCGTCATCTGTAACGAGCACCGTCAGCTGATTCATCTTGCTCACCTCACAACTTTCTTGTTCTCCATCATAGTAAGTGGTTGATTGCCATTCCGGGTCGGACGCTTTCCGCGGGCACGGCTCGAGCCTGTAGTCTCTCGCTCGTGCTGTTCCCGCAGGAGTCGCCTCCCCTCCATTCCAATCAACCTTTTTATCATCTCCACTATTTAATGAAGAGCCAACTTTTTCTTATAAGTTTATAATAAAGCCCATTTCTTAACATCTCACTACTGTAAATCTGAAGAAATTCTTAAGATTTCTTATTTAAATTTGAAAAGGTTCCACTTTATATGCGATTTTTTCTACTTTCACCGCTTATAATTCTACTTTTCATTTAAAAAGTTCTTCTTCTCCCAAAGAAAATTCCACTTTATGCACAGTTTGTTCCACTTTCATCGCGGACTTATGGCAATAAAAAAACTGCCTCCTATGAAGCAGCTTTCTTTGTGCCAAATGTTAGCACAACTATTCCACCTAATAATAAACTAACACCGATCCATGCAACAAATGTTAAATGTTCCCCTACTAAAAACACACCGAGTAATGCGGCTGTTAAAGGTTCGGCTAAGCTCAATGTCACTGCGGCTGACGAACTGATTTTCTTTAAGCCGCCTAAAAATAATATGTATGCCAAACTTGTAGCAGCAAGTGCCATAAAAAGGATCGGCCAAATATTTACGCCTTCTGTCAGCCATCCAAAACCGTCTTTCGCTGCAAGCGGCAATAAAAATAATGCACAAATCGAAAATGTCATGGCAACAGCAGGCAATGTTTCTTCTCGTTTCATCAACTGCTTACTCACATTCGTATAAAGCGCAAACATGGATCCAGCAGCCAATGCCAGCCCAATGCCAAGCGGGTTAATCGCCGTCTCACCTTGATTCATAAACAATAATAAACAGCCGACAATGGCAAGCACTGTCGCAATTGCCCATACGAGGGTTGGCCGAACTTTCCAAAACACCCACTCGATGAATCCCGCAAATACTGGCGCACTTCCGATTGTTACAACCGTCCCTACTGCAACTCCTGTAAAGCGGACAGAAGTGAAAAACAGACTTTGGAATAAAGCTATCGCAATAGCGGCTAAAATGGTCCACTTCCATGACCAGTTACGGAACGAGATTTTTTTCATTAAAAGGACCGCCAGCAACAGCACCCCACCGCCAATACCAGACCTTACACCCGCTACCGCAAACGAAGAAATCCCTTCCGATAAAAAAGTTTGTGTTGTTCCGACCGTCCCCCAAAGCATTGCGGCCAGCAGCACAAACAGATACGGTAAAATATTCACATCCCACACCCCATTTAATTATATTAATTATGCTATCATACGTTGTAAGTCTATTCGAGATGAAGTTTTATTAAAATCGTTTTATAATAAGGTTAACTAAAACTAAAAAGGAGGCATCATGATGTATAAAACGGTTGAACAAACTGCAGCAGATATAGGCATGCCTGAACATCAGGTTTTACAGTACATTTATGCTGGTCGCATTAAAGCAGTGCATGATGGTGAACACTTTTTAATTAATAGTGCGCAATTTGATACGTACCATCAGCAACTCGAACGAATTAAAGAAGAAATCGAAATCTGGAGGAACACACCGATTCCTGAAGATATCGATATAAAAGATGAAGACTAAGAACAAAAGTGTTAAAGCGCCCGTTTAACTCCGTCAGTCATTGGAGGGCCCGACGCAAAAGTAAACGCTCCACCACTTTTGCATGAGGGACCTAATGATGCGAGGAGTTGGCGCTTTTACCTGGACGGAGACTAGATCCTATATTAAAGTTATCCCCGATGCGAGATTGTCTAAATTCATTAAAAGAAAAGAAGCGAATTCGTTCATCGAGTTCGCTTCTTTTTTATTTTCTTCTTATTATATAGTTACTGTAAACCCCGCACGTTTACCGATAATTTCAGCGTAATCCTCTACCATTACACTTGCAGTCGGATACATCCCAGCACCAGGCCCAATTACAGATAATGTTCCGATGTAGTTTGTCTCCATCGTCACTGCATTGAACACATCGTCTACAGGATAAAGCGGATGTTCATTGTTTACTAGTAATGGTGCTACTTTTGCCTGAATCGTACCGTCTTCGAGTTTTTCCACTTCTGCCACATGACGATAACGCAGACCTTGAGCTGTTGCTTCCGCTACTTGCTCTGATGAGATTGTATCGATGCCGATCACTTCAACATCTGCCCAATTTGGCTGTTCTCCAAATGCAAGACTCGATAAAATCATAAGCTTTTTAAATGCGTCCTGACCCGACACATCATTAAATGGATCTGCTTCAGCATAGCCTAATTGCTGTGCTTCTTTTAACGCTTGTTCAAAGCTCCAGCCTTCCGCACGCATCTTTGTCAAAATATAGTTTGTCGTTCCATTTAAAATTCCTTGAACGCAGCTTACTTCGTTGACAAGAAGAATGTTTTTCATTGTTTTAATAATAGGTACACCGCCTGCTACCGTTGCCTCGAAGCCTACGAAAACACCATTTACTTTCGCCAATGCTTCAAGCTCTTCGCCCCGTTTTGCAAGCATTACCTTATTCGCTGTAATGACATGGCATTTCGCCTCAACAGCGCGCTTTAAGTAAGTGAATGCAGGCTCTTCATTTACAATCGCTTCAAATACAACTTGCAGATTATTTTCCGCCAGTACGTCATCCATTGATTCCGTCATTAAATGTTTTGTGCCCGGTACACGCTCACGGCTTGCATCGGATACTAAAATCTTCGCGACCTCCAGTTCAACCCCTAGCTTTTCGCGAAGCTCCTGCCTCTTTTCATTTAAAATATGGTAAATTCCCTGACCTACTGTGCCAAATCCTAAGATCGCTGCTTTGATTGTTGCCATTGCCTTTCTCCTCCAAATTCTTAACACACATATATTAACGAATAATTCAAAAAATTTATCTTAAAGAAAATTCTATCCTATATAATACATGAAAACAAGGGGAATCTCGCCTAGAAGGACATTTGTTTACTGTAAACGGTCAATATTCATCCAAATTTTATTTTTTAAGAGCTAATTTAGGGACTATGGCTTAAATATTTCCAGTCATTTCTTGTATTTGGGGCTAGGCGGTAAGAGCGTTTTGCTATTTTCTAATATATTCGGAAATTATCTAATATATTTTAAAATGTTCTAATAAAATTGCAATCTTCTAATATAAACGTTCAATGTTCTAATATGAGGCCGGAATGTGCTAATATTCTCGCTTAATCTTCTAATATCCTCACACTTCTTCTAATAACTCAACTAATGTTCTAATAAAAACGTCACCACTGGCTTCCGCATCCATTTTCGCCTAAAAAAATGCGTACACAAACCCCAAGTTCACCCAAATTCTAATAACATCACCATTTCTTCTAATATCCCCAAAACTTCTTCTAATAACCGTCTACATTCTTCTAATAAACGCCATACACCGTACAAAAAATAAAAAAAACACTAGCAAGGGGGCTCACTAGTGTTCCGGAATTATTTTATACTGCCACGTTTATATCATTGTATGCCCGTAAACGATAGGCAGTTAAAATCTTGGTCATGACGATTTCCTCTTTTGCCGAGTAGTTAGGGACCGCGTATGGGCGCTCCACTAACTGAAATTCACCATATTTTAAGAACCACTCTCTGGCTGGCGATAAAATATGGGCTGTACCATGAATTTTGTATTCCTCGGCAACTTCCTTTACAACATAACCCGCTGTGGCAAGATCGTGAGCTTGTTCTGAGAAAGCACTGTGTCCAAAAACATGCTGCCACATCGTATTCACATCCGCCAAAATTTGCTGGATAGCGCAAGCGTTCACAAATTCCTTTACGTCATTTAGTTCATAAATAATATAGGCTGCAACGTTTTGTGCACTGTATACTTTCCCCATGCTGAACAACTCCTTTTCTTCCAATGATGCTGCAACATCACTTTAAATTTTTCCGGTTGGTAATTTTATTATCCCAATTGTATTACTCGGTATTTAATTTGTCAATAAAACTTATAAAAATAGTAGGAATTAATTTTCTAAAAATTGCTTAGCTTCTCGAATGGGAAAAGCTAAGCCTTTTTTCAAGTTTTATGCGTTTGTTTCTGCGCCTACTTCAGCCGCAACTTTCGCTAATGCCTGTTCTAAATCCGCGATAATATCTTCTGCTGCTTCTAACCCGATCGATAAGCGAATGAGCTCTTCTGATACGCCGGCAGTTTTTAATTCTTCAGCAGATAACTGTTGGTGCGTTGTACTAGCAGGGTGGATAATCAATGAACGGGCATCCCCAACGTTTGCTACATGTGAGAACAATTCCACGTTATCGATTACTTGGCGTCCCGCTTCACGTCCGCCTTTAATACCGAACGTAATGATCGATCCGAAGCCGTTTTTCAAATACTTCTTCGCTAAATCATGTGTCGCAAAATCTTCAAAGCCGTTGTAATTTACGTATTCCACAAATGGGTGGTTTCTTAAATGCTCGGCAACTTTTTGTGTGTTTTCATTGTGACGGACAATACGCAAATGAAGCGTTTCAAGTCCTTGCAAGAAGTTAAATGCTGCGTCAGCAGATAATGTTGGACCAAAATCACGCAATAGTTGAACACGAAGCTTTGTCGCAAATGCAGCGCCTGCTGTGTCAATTCCGTAGCGTAGACCATGGTAAGAAGTATCCGGTTCTGTAAATCCTGGGTGTCTTCCTTGTGTCCAGTCGAACTTCCCGGCATCAACGACAATCCCGCCGATCGTTGTTCCATGACCACCAATCCACTTTGTAGCAGAATGAATGACAACATCCGCGCCGAATTCGATCGGATTACTTCCATATGGGGAAGCAAATGTGCTGTCTATTAATAATGGAAGACCATTGTCATGAGCGATATTTGCTACCGCTTCAATATCCAGTACTTTCAAGCTTGGATTTCCTATAATTTCAGCGAAGATCGCCTTCGTTTTATCCGTAATTGCCTCTTGGAAGTTTGCAGGATCTGATTCATCCACGAATTTTACTGTAATGCCGTAACGAGGCAATGTAGTTGCGAATAAATTGTAAGTCCCACCGTAAAGTGAACCTGCCGCAACAATTTCATCCCCTGCACCGGCTACGTTTAAAATCGAAAATGCCACTGCCGCTGCGCCAGATGAAAGCCCTACTGCAGCTGTGCCCCCTTCTAATAAAGCAACCCGTTCCTCAAATGCCCCGACTGTCGGGTTCATAATACGTGAATAAATATTGCCTGTTTCCTGTAATGCAAATAGACGTTGCGCATGAGCTGTGTCGTTAAATGCATAGGCCGTTGTACGGTAAACCGGAACTGCGATTGCTCCTGTTTCCGGGTCTGGCTTTTGACCCCCGTGTAATAATAATGTTTCTGGTCTTAAGTTTGTCATTTTATTACCCCCAAAAATTTAATCGATGGTGAAATCGGTGTTTTTGAGGAGGATTTTTTAAATGAAAAAAACCCTCTTCAGTTAAGAAGAGGGTTGCGCATGAGCAAGTTTGCCTCCTCTTATCTTTCAAAATGATTGTCCATTTTGTAGGATTTAGCACCTTAGTCAGTTCATCACTTACTGGTTGCCGGGCATCTCAGGGCCTATTCCCTCCGCCGCTCTTGATAAGAGTTATGTGATTTGTGTTCCATCGTTGAGTCTCAGTATAAAACATACTAATCCGATATGTCAACATAAAAAAATTAAAATTTTCAGATTTCTATTCTGATTACTCTTATCTGTATTTAACGATATGCAAAAATTTCCTCCCTATGAATTGAACAGACGCTAATAATCGACTTCAAGTAAAATATTGACTAAAATAAGCTTGAAGGATATAGAATTCAGTTTTTTATTACATAAAAGGGAGATGTTCACGTGAATACTAAAGAATTATTACGCAGTCATACATCTGTTCGTAAATATACAGGTGAAGAAATTTCAAAAGAAACTGTTATCGATTTAATCGAAACAGCACAAATGGCGGCAAGTTCGCATTTTGTACAAGCATACAGCGTTATTTGGGTAACGGATGAAGAGAAGAAGACAAAGCTTGGTGAACTGTCTAAAAATGAATTTCAGTTCAAAACAGCGGGTGCCTCTTTCTTGTTTTGCGTAGATTTCAAACGTTTGCAAGTAGCGGGGCAAAAACACGGAGTTGATATTTCTGCTGACACGGCTGAAAACGTGCTTGTAGGGGTAGCAGATGTTGCATTATTTGCTCAAAACTTCGTTGTTGCAGCTGAATCAATGGGTTACGGCATTTGCTATATCGGTGGTGCCCGTACAAACCCTAAGGAAATCAGCGAGCTATTCAATTTACCGGAATACGTTTTCCCGTTATTTGCGATGACAATCGGCACACCGACAAAACGCAATGAAACAAAACCCCGTTTACCGGTAGCTGCAGTATTGCATGAAAATGGTTATGACGTTGATAAATACGAGACGCTTCTAGATGAGTACGATGGAATTATGGAAGACTATTACAGCAGCCGATCTTCGAATCAGAAGACTGCCACATGGACGAAACAAATGGCTGATTACTTAGTTGAACAAAACCGTCCGCATATTAAAGAGTTCCTTGCTTCCCAAGGCTTTACTTGGAAGTAAGCTAATAAAACCCAAAATGCTATTTTTCTCTCTGAGTGAGAAAAATAGCATTTTTTTGCTGAGCGTTAAAAATTGATTTCCATTTCGGGTCGGACGCTTTCCGCGGGCGTGGCCTGAGCCTGTAGTCTCAGGCATCACGCTATTCCCGCTGGAGTCGCCTCCCCTCCATTCCAATCAATTTTACAAAGTATCCGTTTCTTAATAAGGGTTTTCCTCTTATCCAACGGTACTTCTACTTCTGCCCAAAATTCTTTATTTGTTTATTTCAACCCTTCAATCTGCAATGCTTTTACAGGCTGGAAATCTTCTCCTGTTTTTGCATACGTAATCGTCGCCTGGTCCCCTTCTTGCAAGTAAATCGCAAATGGTGCTACTTCTGTAGAAACGATAAAGTTTTCACCTGTGTTCGCCAGGAATGATACGATCGTGAAATCACCTACACGTTCTTTATAAACACGCACGACTTTTACGGTCGCTTTAGCCTCTTCCGCATTTGAAGTACCGTCTACCGTACTTCCGCCACGGCTTAGCGCTGTTTTATAAAGTCTTAACGCTTCATTTGGTGTTGTACCAAATGCCGAAATTTCAGGATTTGCTGCAGACACGATAAAGTAATTTTGCAGGAATCCGTTCGCATCAAGTACAGCTGACAACCAGCTCGCTTCACCGTAGAAGTTGTAAAGGATCGGCATTTCACCTTCCCATTCCTTTTCGATGAATTTTTTCTCGATAATTTCAAGAGCCCCTTGTGAATCCATATAAGACTCTTCCAGATTTCCTGTATAGTACGTTGCTTCACCAGTACGTGCATGTGTTAATGCATAACCAAGCATCGAGTCAACGCCCTCTTTTGGACTTGTAAAATCAGTGAAATAATACATTTCCCCGTCTTCCATAAAGATCGGGCTTACGTTTGCTTCTGTACCTTCATCACTCGGCAACTTAACATCCTTTTTACCGACAAGACTATTCCAGAAGCCGTGTACATAGTTACCGTAATAACTGTTTTGCAAACTTACTGTTTCCGGTGATACAGCACCATCAATAAATGCCGGTACATCTGCAATCGCAATTTTCTCTGTTGCACCCGTCTCCGCATCAACAAGCACAATGCCTTTTACATCAAAGCCGTTACGAGCAGAAATGAATTCGCCGTAAGAACGGATGTAATATGGTTTTCCATCTTCATCAATTTCCAGCTGCGGATCTCCATAGAAAATTAACGATGGATTTTGAAGACGAATATGACGCTCCAGGTTTTTATTTAAATAAGCAGATGGAACATAGCTCATTTCAGCCTTCACAAACTTTGGATTATCGCTTGAATCTGTCGCACTCATCGTGAAATAACCAGGTGTTGTTTTCCCGTTGAACCACTTAAAGAATCCTGAAAACTCTACAGGTGCAATGTAAACATACTGATCATTCACTTTTTGAATTTGCAGATTTCCTAATTCATAATAGCTTGTGTTTGGCACCTGTCCAAACGCTTTTTTCATTTTGTTTTTAACGAATTTCGGCGGTACACTTGCCGGTGTTTTCGTCTCATCAAACGGCGAAATTTCCGTCTTTTCCTTCATCTCTGAAGACTTGAATTTTTCATCTGCATTTAAAAATGGCGCACTTACTAGATAGCCGATCCCAATAATGCTGACAAGCACGATCGCCGATTTAATTTTTTGCTCCTTACCAACTGCAAAAATTGCCCCAATAATCGCTACAACAGGTATTACATATAAGAAAATCGTCCAGCTTAGATCGATTTTAGAAATATATACTGTTAAAAATACTGAAATAAAACTTACTATAAATGTTGTAATGAATAAACTCGTAAATGTTTTTGATGAAAGCTCCTTATTGCGAACCTTTTTTGATAACGGCATTAATAATAATGTGATCAAAAGTGATCCAATTGCCGTTATTAGCAATAATTGTCCCATAACAATCACCCTCTCTTACTTACTATGTACGAATAACCTTCCAAAAAGATTCATAAACAAGTAAAACTGCATAATTTCTGGCATAATAGAGCATATATTGCATTTTTATGAAATCATAGTTTGGTTATTTGGTAATTATATATAAACATTTTTACTTAGGGGGTTAATGGATGGCACGTAAAGTTCTAATTTTACTGTTCTTCGGGCTTGGTTTTTACTATGTATTCTTTTTTGAAACGATTGATAGTTCACTAAAAATGGTCTTTAAGCTTTTGCCAATGATTTTACTTATAGCGCTTGCATTTTTAACAAAAGTACAAGTGAAATCTCCGTATTATTGGCTCATCTCCATCGGTTTAATTTTCTGTGCTGTTGGCGATTATACATTGCAGTGGTTCATCGTTGGACTGAGCTTTTTCCTGATTGGCCATATTTTCTATATTTTTGCTTTCCGTTCAACAAATCAGCAGAACACACCACTGTATGTAAAAATTGTATTAGCTATATACGGTGCGGTGATGATGTTCTGGATTGCGGGAAGCCTTCTTCAAAAAGGAGATACTGTACTCGCCATAGCAGTGACCGCTTATATTTTAGTTATTTTAACGATGGGATGGACATCGTTTCGAACTGGCAGTAAATTTGCTGTAATCGGCGCCCTTCTCTTTATCATGTCCGATTCGGTTTTGGCCATTAACCGGTTTATGTTTGATGTTGCCTATGCCCATATCCTGATTATGTTCACATATTACGGGGCACAGTTTTTCCTCATGCTCAGCATTACTGAATATTACGACAAAATTAGTTCAAAAACCGAAATAAAAAGTGTAGAATAAAAGCAATAAGTATTAGGAGGTCTTTTTCGGATGAAAGAGAAAGTAATTGAACGTTTAGTACGCTACGCAAAAATTGATACACAATCAGATTTCAACTCTGACACTACCCCTTCAACAATGAAGCAATTCGATTTATTACATGTATTAAAAGATGAGTTGGCAGCAATCGGTTTAACAGATATTACGCTGGACGAAAACGGCTACCTATTTGCAACACTTGAATCAAATACAGATAAAGACGTACCGACACTTGGCTTTTTAGCGCATGTTGATACGACATCGGATTACACAGGAACAAACGTACAGCCTCAGCGCATCGATAACTATGACGGTGAAGCGATTACATTAAAAAATGGTTTAGTAATGGCACCGGACTACTTCCCGAACTTAAAAAACTATGTTGGCCAAACGTTAATTACGACAGACGGCAATACATTGCTTGGTGCGGATGATAAAGCCGGCATCGCTGAAATTATGACGGCGATGGAATACTTAGTGAACAATCCGGAAATCAAGCACGGAAAAATCCGTGTAGCATTTACACCAGACGAAGAAATCGGGCGCGGTCCGCACAAGTTTGATGTTGAGAAATTTGGTGCGGATTATGCATATACAATGGATGGCGGTCCCCTTGGTGAGTTACAATTTGAAAGCTTTAATGCAGCTGGCGTAAAAGTAACGACACGCGGCACGAACATCCACCCTGGTTCAGCAAAAAATAAAATGGTGAACTCGATTACAATGGCAATTGAATTCCAAAACGAAATGCCAAAAGATGCGGTACCTGAAAAAACGGACGGCTATGAAGGTTTTATCCACTTAATGCATTTCAACGGCGGAATTGAAGAAACAACAATGTCATACATTATCCGTGACCATGACCGCGCTAAATTCGAAGAGAAAAAAGAGTATATGGCAAAGGTCGGCAAAGAGTTACAGGCAAAATACGGTGAAGAAGCCATTACTGTAGCGATCGAGGATCAATATTACAATATGGGCGAAAAAATCGAGCCTGTTATGGAAATCGTCGATATTGTAAAAGAAGCGTTTGGCAAGTTTAACATTACACCGATCGTCGAGCCAATCCGCGGTGGTACTGACGGTTCCCAGCTTTCATATATGGGCTTGCCGACACCGAATATTTTTGCAGGCGGCGAAAATATGCACGGCAAATATGAATTTGTATCAGCTGAAACGATGGAAAAGGCGACGGAAGTCATTATTGAAATTGTTCAGTTATTTGAAAAACGTTAGACCAAAAGCGCTAAAGCGCCCGTCTAACTCCGAGAGACATTGGAGGGCCCGACGCAAAAGTAAACGCTTTACCACTTTTGCACGGAGGGACCTAATGGTGCGAGGAGTTGGCGCTTTAGCCTAGACGGTGAAATTATAATGACTGAAATTGAATGGGGCGATTACTTTCGCTCCATTTTTTTGTATACTTAATAGACAGAAAATTCAATACAATCAAGCGAGGTGTGTGATGAAGGAAATACTGATTGGCATTTTAGCGGCCTTATTTTTTGCGGTTACATTTGTATTGAACCACTCAATGGAATTGGAAGGCGGTAGCTGGCTATGGAGTTCTTCACTCCGCTACTTCTTTATGCTTCCCTTTCTCTTTGCCATTGTCGCTATACGGGGAAAAGGCGGATTTCGTATTTTATCGAATGAAATGAAAGACCATCCAGGTGCATGGCTCGTTTGGAGCTTTGTCGGGTTCGTATTATTTTATGCTCCGCTTACATTTGCCGCGGCATTCGGTCCAGGCTGGCTCGTATCAGGTACATGGCAGTTTACGATTGTAGCAGGTGTTTTGTTGGCTCCGCTATTTATTACAACTATATCCGGAAAAAACGTGAGGGCAAAAATTCCGCTTATTTCACTAGGCATCTCGGGCATTATTTTATTTGGGATTTTACTTATTCAAATTCCGCAGGCACAGTCAGTTTCTATGAAAAGCCTGCTACTTGGTATACTGCCAGTGATTATCGCGGCATTTGCCTACCCGCTCGGCAATCGGAAAATGATGGAGCTATGCAAGGGAAGAGTCGATCCGTTTCAACGAGTTCTAGGTATGACAATCGCTTCCTTGCCTGCATGGATCTTACTTGCAATCTATGCATTATTTACTGTCGGTCTGCCTTCAGCAAGCCAAGTGTATCAATCATTGCTGGTTGCGGTTTCTTCCGGTGTCATTGCGACAATACTTTTCTTTATCGCAACAGACCGTGTGCGCCATGATCAAGGAAAGCTGGCGGCCGTTGAAGCAACACAATCGACGGAAGTTCTCTTTGCGATGGTCGGTGAAATGATTTTACTCAGTGTCCCCCTCCCGCAGCCGATCGCTTTAATCGGACTGGCGGTCATTATTATTGGCATGCTGCTACATAGCTATCACACAGTACTTATGAATAAAAGATTACAAGCAGCAAAATCGAGTAGGAGGGAGTGATTAACTCCCGACCTCTCACACCACCGTACGTACGGTTCCGTATACGGCGGTTCAACTAAGATGAATAACGTAAAGTTTCATAACGAACTTGCAGACTTTTCAGCCCTTGGCTCTCCCAATAGGAATTGCCGAGGGTTCTGTGTAATATGGGGCTATTTGAAATGCGCCAGTACCCTTTTCGGGTATTTCCCCATTCATATGCTTTCCCATAAGGTACTTTTAGGCGAATGAGATTTCTGACTCTTGTTCGAGGTTTCTTCCAATTCTTCCACAGACACATACGTAGTCTTCGTTTTATCCAACTATCTAATGTTTTAAAGATAGAGTGTGTATCCGCTAAAGCAAAATATCCACACCATCCTATTAAATATTGGTTTAACTTTTCGATTCGGTATTCCATGGAATATGGCATCTTACGTGAGGTAATTTCTCGTATTTTCTTCTTCATTCGGACGAGACTTGATTTCGCAATGCGAACCTTAGGTTCTTTATGAAATGTGAAACTAAACCCTAAGAATTTGCGTTTCCATGGGCGGTCTACGGCTGATTTCTTTTCATTAACTTTTAAACGAAGTTTTCCTTCGATAAATCGTTGTACGTTCTTCATTACTCGTAATCCTGCACGTTCTGTTCTCACATAAATATTGCAATCATCTGCGTATCGAACAAATTTAAGTCCACGTTTCTCTAATTCTTTATCTAATTCATCTAACACAATGTTTGAAAGTAATGGACTTAAAGGGCCACCTTGTGGTGTTCCTTCTTCTGTACTTGAAACTACTCCATTTATCATGACACCGGCTTGGAGATATTTGCGAATAAGTTTTAATAATGGTTTATCTGAAATTCGTTTCGCTAATGTTGCCATTAAACGGTCATGGTTGACCTTGTCAAAGAATTTCTCTAAGTCCATATCAACGACCCATCGGTGTCCCTCTTTTAGATAGCTTTTCGCTTTTCGGATAGCGTCATGAGCGCTTCGATTTGGGCGAAACCCATAGCTATGATCCGAGAATGTTTGGTCATATTCCTTTGATAAAATCTGCGAGATGGCTTGTTGAATCAAACGGTCTGTTACGGTTGGAATCCCTAATAAACGCACGCCACCGTCTGGTTTCGGGATTTCGACTCGACGTACTGGTTGCGGTTCATAGGTTCCATCCAAAATCTTCGATTTAATGGTATCCCAATTTTCGAGGATGTGCTGTCGTAAGGTTTGTACGGGCATCATATCTACTCCATGGCTCCCTTTATTCGCTTCAACTCGCTTTAATGCTTGTATCATGTTTTGCCGTTCCAAAATTTGATTCAACATCACCATTTCGTTCCTTTCCGTGAATAGCTGTTCTTCTTTTGCCCAACTGGACTACACCCTCCGCAAATACCCTCGTGGGATTCACCACTACTTTCTAAGCGTGAGGTTTCCTCTGTTTTCTGTGTTCATACATCCAGTTGGAAAGCCAAGGGCTATTCTCTCTTAATCGTTCGGTCCTTCCAAGTAATTCTAGACTTACTTGTACTATGACCTCTGCTGACTTCTGACAGTTCAGCTACTTGTCACCAAGTAGGTTATGAAGGGTACTTCGCATTTCTGTCAGACCTCCCCGGGTAAGCGCATGCACTTTCACACCGTCTATCCGCCTCATTTACTCGATATGACCTTCGACAGAAGGAGCTTTGTTTTGTTCAGCAAACTCGCTCAGCCATACCTAGCCTTATATGAGATTCGTGTTCCTCGGACCGGTGTTTTGCCGCCAGCTTCCTTCAGATTCCGCGTCACCACGGACACCCTTGCTCTTGGCTAACCTCTACTTCTGTCTTCGGGGCTCGGGACTTGCACCCTATAGTTCATGCGCATGCCGGGCACACTGAAAAAGGGTAGCGACATTTTGTCGCTACCCTTTTTGCTACATTCCCCACTGCCAGATGCCAGTCGGATCTTTATACATTTTAAACACATATTCTCCTACAGCTTCACGGTCATACTGGTAGCGTATTTCCACTTCTGTATCGGATAAATACGTAACATTTCGGTAGGAAGCTTCCAAAAACAGTTCGCCCAATCGGTTCGAATGTGTAAATGGAGTATCACTTGCCGATAATCTTTTACTAATTGACCCATCTCCAAAAATTTGATCATACAAATAAAGATCAAAATATTGTTCTGGTGTATAGTCATTTTCTAACTCAAAATAAATTGATGCTGTTGTACTTTGCTCTGCCAATGCTACGACTTCCCCGTAAATTTTATGCACAGCGGTAATTGTACCTGCCTGCATAGTATTTTCTGCCGGGAAATGATTTACCAAAAAGTATTCACGCGCATTTAATAACTGATCGTAGCCTCCTGCAATCGTGTTGCCGTTGTCCTCATACAATTCCTTTAATTCCGATCTTACAGGCTTCCCATTTACCGTTAACTTGCCGTCCTGCAAAACGACACGGTCTCCTGGTACAGCGACTACTTCATAATAGGCGTTTTCGTAAATTGGTAAATGACTGCTCGTATTTGTCATCGTTCGTACTACATCGCCAGCTTCGTATACGGCTTCATCAAATAAATTTTCCTGACGTTCTATTACTGTATGGTAAAGTCCCTTTTTCCCTGCAAGTGTAAAGGTTTCTTTATCTACATATTGTAAATCCGATAATTGTTCTAGCACTGGTAGCTGTGCAAAGGAATCATAATCGATTGTTGATAATTGCTTCTGTTTTTGAAGAGTAGCAATTTCCGCTAAATCATCAAGCGGATCATAAGGGGCACCCCGCCCTTCGTTTCCCGAATTCTGCGTAAAAGGAACGGCCGTCATAAATAGGAATACCGCAACTGCTGCAACAGCTGCCGTCACTAATTGAACATGCCATGAACGTTTCTGTTTTCGGGGGGTCGGAGTCATTTCGGATTTCACACGCTGCTTAATACGACTTTCCTGCATGCGTGTATCACCCATCATTTCATCCAGTTGTTTTTTTAATGGATCCATGCATCATTCCTCCAATCCCTCTTCGTTAAAAAACTCTTTCAATTGTTGCTTTGCCCGACGCAAACGTGTTTTCACCGTATTTTCATTCAGCTGTAAATACAATGCAATATCGGCAATGGACTGTTCGTCATAGTAAAATAAAATGAGCGGCTCACGATATTTCAGTGGTAGCTGGAATAACTTCTGTTCAAGTGATGCAAGATGCTCTTTTTGTATGACCTCTTCGTCCGTCCCTTTCGTTTGAGCAAAGATCGTTTCAAAAACGACATCCTTTTTATGCTTCCATGAGCGTAAATAATCTTTTGCGCGATTGGCTGTCATTTTTGTTAAATACGTTTTCAATGACGACTCATTGCGAAACTGGTCGCTCTTTTGAAAGTATGTTACAAACACTTCCTGTACGATGTCCTCGGCGGTAGCCCAATTTTTAACGTACAAATAAGCGATGCGTACTAAATAACGCGTGTGCTCATCAACAATTGCATCAAATTCTCTCATGTAACGATTTACACCTTCTTATATCTTTAAGACCAGTCCACCCCCTTTACAAAGGACGTGAACTGTTCAAATGTTTTATTTTCCGTCATGCCGAAACGATTAACCTCATAATTTGATTGCTGCATATTAGCATAGCCTTCATTTGTCGTAAAACCGATTAACAGTCCTACTTCCTTCATCGCTGCGATCATATCTTCATCGTAATGACCAAATGGATACGCTAAAGAAGTCGCATTTGTCAGCATGTTAACATTTTGCTGCAAATCCCTCGCAATGTCAGCAGATGACAGCTCTAATGCAATTCCTGCCCCATTTTTGAACTGATGCAAGTTATGTGTATGCGCTTCGTACTGAAACACGTCCTTCATTTGCTGCATCTCTTCGGCTGTGAAAAATTGAAGCGGTCCTTTGGCGTCAAAAACTTGTTCACCTTCAAATCGCTCTGTACGAGAAGATATAATATGCTGTACCGCAGAAAATCCATGTTCCTTTAATATTGGGTAAGCATAGACCTTTGTCGATAATAAACCATCATCAAATGTAATGAGTATTGAATTAACCGGTATAATTTGGCGACCTTCCAAATAATCATAAAGCTGTGTTGTCGAAATTGTAGTAAATTGTTCTTCATCTAAAAAGGCCATTTGCTGTTCAAATGATTGTACAGAAACCGTACTAGCATTTGTCACCATTTCTTCTTTCGGCAAAATATGATGATACACTAAAACTGGAATTCCTTCATCTATTTCAACTGATTTTTTATGTATATAACCGGCACGTTCCCCTACTTTTATGACAAACCAACCATCACTCTCCCCCACGATCGGGTAACGAAATCCCTGTGAAAGCTGCAGCAACACACTGCTCTTAAGGTTTTTTTCTTCATATACATTTACCTGTTCTGTCGTTTTAATCGAATTTGTTACTTCTGTATTTACTAACGTCTCAAGCGGACGTTTTTCTACAGTGGCACTGCCCTTTTTAATAAAAGCTGAAATTTTCCCGAATCGCAGTTCATAATAAAGTTCATCTTCCCCTACGATCGCGAATGAAGTATTCGGATGAACAACTCCAACTTCAGTAAGCGCATTTCCTTTTATATAAATCGGCTGTTCCTCATTCAGGACTATAACTTTTTCAAATAGATGTGTAGCTTGCTCTATTTGGGTTCCGTTTTCTACACCTGCAATATCCTTTTCATTTGCAACTGCACGTTCAATCTTTTCACTTGAACCTCTATATTCAATTGTCAGGAATAATACGCATAATGCGATAAACCCTACAGCAATTAACTTTTTCATCATTTCCTCCGCCTATGTTTTTTGCTTAAGCAACGTACAGACGGAGAAATTCAAAATAAGTTTCAAAAAAGTTTTAGAAATTTTTTTGCACACAAAAATACCCGTATCTGTAAGCGACACGGGCAATGGGTCTCCCAACAATGGAAGAAAAACTAGAAGAAAAATATAAAGGGTGAAAAACTCAGTGTCTGACACACTGTCAAACTTACATTCTAAATGAGGGGGTTTAGAACGCTATGGCTGAGCTAACAAACTCCTGGAGAAAAGTTGTTAGCTCAGACTTATTTGTACTGTATTACAAATAAGCTCTTGCTACAGTTATAATGATAATGATTATCAGTATCATTGTCAACCTATTTCCAATAATCTTTTTAAGAATTTTTTAGTGAACGACGATATTGGTACTGTTTGTATTGGAATACCATAAAGCAGCCGATACAAAAGCCTAAAATTGCTACAAATGATGCGACTGCCACCATAATCGTAAAGCTGTATGCAACAACCGGCCAGTTAAAGGCAAACCCTACTATTCCTCCTGCCAGACAAATGCTAGCAATCGCTGAATTGAACTTTTGCTGTCCAATATCTTCAGGAATATACGATTTGATGTCTTTCGTTAAAAATATTTTCGCAAAGCGCATAATTGGATTAAACCCGGTGAAAATCCCAAGTAAATTTGCAATTAACGGAATCGCCAAAATCCAGTACTGCCCTGTCACCCATGTGATAACGACTGATAAAAATATAACCCACTGATTTACACGAACTAATGGTCTTGGTATAGAAATCGGTTTTGTCATTAAAACCAACCTTTCTTATATGTTTTATTCATTTTAGCGTTTTTCACCTCGTTTGGGAAGAGAAATGGTATAGTAAATATAAATATTTTTTTAGAAAAGGTGATACGATGCCTGCACTTTCTTATGATCAAGTACGACAATTAAATTCCTATAGTATTTTTACCGAAGAACCTGACCGTCCATTATTTACATTGGCGAATCTACATAAAGACTTCTATTTGACGGATTTCCGCAATTTGATGATGGGTATTACGAATGCTGCTACGGAAGCGGCGGCCATTTCCCACTTCGGACGTCGCTACGGCATGTTTGTCGCGATGCAATTTTATATGCTGACGACGTATGATGAAGTTTGGGACGGCAAGCCGGAAGATCTGCGTTTTGCTATTGTTCAGGAGTTCGGCATTCATACACTCGGGATGTATATAAACCCAAATGATTTCCGCTATGTGGAAGATGATGAGCGCGAACGAGTGATGACAGACATTTTATACAAAACATCTGTTGTTATTGGCCAGTTACGGAAAACAACGTCTATTTCGCCTCTGACTTTATGGGAAAATATTTTCGGATACATGCTTTGGCACTTCCATACATTACTTGAAAACCCGGCATTGGCTGACCGCGCTTTCGAGGACCTGGACATGCTCGAAGATAAAAATGTTTGGCGTTACTTCTCGGACAAATCGTTGTTTTTAAATTATACAGGCGGAAAAAGCCCTTCTGCTCTCATCAATCAGCCCGTTCGCAAAAGCTGCTGTTTCTCAAAAGACATCCCCGGCTTAATGGCTTGCGGATTTTGCCCGATGAAAAAATAGGGTTTCGTTTTAAGTGCCGTTGAATCGCGGCACTTTTTTTGTTTGGCCGGGTTTACTGGGGTCAAGTTTTCTAATATCTGGTCTGCTTATTCTAATATAATTTGAAAAGTTCTAATAAGTTCCTCATTTTCTAATAAAGTAAGCCGATGTGCTAATAAGTGGCTGAGATGTTCAAATATAAGTACCAGATCTTCTAATAAGCGTCACCGGTTTTCTAATATACCTTGAAAAGTTCTAATAAGTTCCTGATTTTCTAATAAAGTAAGCCAATGTTCTAAAAAGTGGCTGAGATGTTCAAATATAAGTACCAGATCTTCTAATAAGCATCCCCGTCTTTCTAATATCGCTTGAAAAGTTCTAATAAACCGATGACCTTTCAGTAAAGGTCCGATGAACAGTCACAGCTCTTTTTTGCCAGGAGAGATTTTCTAATATATAGCCCACTTGTTCTAATAAGTTCCTGTTTTTCTAATAAAGTAAGCCAATGTTCTAATAAGTGGCTGAGATGTTCAAATATAAGTATCAGATTTTCTAATAAGTATCCCCGCTTTTCTAATATCCGGTTCAACTTTTCTAATATCGCAGCAAACCACTCGACGCAAAAAAACGATGCTACAAACTACATAGCATCGCCTTATCATCTTATTTCATTGCACTGTTTTTCAATGTTGTTGTCATTACTTTGGCACCATCGAGCAATGCCTTTGCATCAAAGGTCATTTTCGGATGATGGAGTCCCGGACCTAGATCTGCGCCAACGCCAATCATCGTCGCCTTCAACTTTGTATTTTTAATCGTATAGAAGTGGAAGTCATCGCTTCCCGGTGTCATTACTGCCGGTGCTAAACTTTGCTCTCCAAGTGCTTCAACAATCGAGCGTTCTGCAATTGCAGCAGCTTCCGTTGATACTTCCGCGCCTGGCGTAACGTCCATCCAATCCCATCCAACCACAATATCGAACATCGCTGCAATTTGTTTCAAGCCTTTATCAACATCACGCTGTACTTGCGCCAATACTTCATTTTTCTGTGCACGTACATCGATCGAGAAGGTTGCATTGCCCGGAATAATATTGACGCTTCCGCCATCTGCTACAATTTTCGTTAACTTCGCTGAGTACACTTCAAATGGATCAACATGAATATTCTTCAGCATTTGCTGAATCGCTACTACTACATCAATTGCATTTTTCCCTTGGTGCGGACGAGCGCCATGTGCATCAATGCCAGTAATTGTCCCAGTTAAGAATGCTGCAGCACCATGATAAATTGCAGGTGATACTTTTCCTAATGGCAGCTCTTCCATCGGACGTAAATGAACACCGAATAAATGGGTAACATCTTCCATTACACCACGGTCAATCATTGCCAATGCTCCACCACCCGTTTCCTCGGCCGGTTGGAAAATAAAACGGATTTTCTTATTCAAAGGTTCATTTTTTAATGAATAAAGCGCACCTAAAACAATTGATATGTTTGCATCATGTCCACAAGAGTGATTTGCCTGCATAACGCCATCCACTTCCTGCCATAGTGCATCGATATCCGCGCGAACCGCAATTGTTTCTTCGCCTTTTCCGATTTCCGCAACAAGTCCAGTCACATCATCAAATTTTTTATAGCTGACGCCCATATCATCTAAGATTTCTGCTAATTTTGCTGTTGTTTTTATTTCTTTCCAGCTTACTTCAGGGTTTGCATGGAAATATTGAAACCAATCAAAAATCATTTGTTCTGTTGAATTAACCGCTAACATGAAACGCACCTCGAATATTATTTAGTACTTCTATTATACAGTACAATTTTTGCATACTACATTATTAGTGCCTAAAAAAACGACATCTATCCAATCAGTTTCGTTGGATAGACGCCGTAATAGTTTTAAATTCATTTTAAAAACTCCTTTATAAGCTTGAGAAAAACCCTTGTGGATATTGAGTGCGTTCTTCACTTTCCGTTACCTCTTGCTGCTCGGCTAACTCAAACTCCACCTCTTCGTCAAATAAGTAAGTTTCAAACGTCGACTTTAAAAGTGTTGACATACCATTTCTCCCCTTTAAATTATTTGAATTTTTAATTAATTTAAATAATATAATGGTTTTTCAATAAAATCAACAAATAAATGCACTTAATGCATAAAAAGTATTAAATCTATCTATTTTCGAGATAAATAGAAAAGCGCCTGAAAATATTTTCAGGCGCCTACAATTTATGAAATAGCAGTTTTAGAGCCATTCCCTTTGTTTTTTGTCATCCATTGAATCACGAACATGCCCACAAAGACAATAAGTCCAATTGTGTCCGATAATGATTCCGGATAAATCATTGCTAATCCTGCAGCTAGCAGAACAATACGTTCAATCCAGCTTACAGAGCGGTACCAGTAGCCTATTATTCCGACTCCAATTGCAATCATACCTAATATTGCAGTTAACACTACCCATAATACTTGCCAAAGTGTTACATCAATCATAAGCAGTGCCGGTGAGAAGACAATCATATACGGGATAATGAATGCCGCAATAGCAAGCTTAGCGGAGTTCACACCAGTACGAATCGGATCTCCTCCTGAAATACCGGATGCTGCAAAGGCGGCGAGCGCAACAGGTGGTGTAATATCCGCAATGATACCGAAATAGAATACGAAGAAGTGAGCTGATAAAACAATAACAAGCGGTGCTGCACTTGCCGGTACATCCGGCGCCAATAACGCAATAATTGCCGGTGCAGCAATTGTTGATGTAATAACATAGTTTGCCGTTGTTGGTGCACCCATCCCTAAAATTAACGAAGCAATCATTACAAAGAATAATGTAAGTAAAATACTGCCACCCGCTAATTTAACTAGGCTGTTTGCAAGGGATAGTCCTAATCCCGTTTTTACAACAACGCCGACGATAATACCCGCACAAGCTGTTGCAGCAGCTACTGCTAATGCCGAGCGTGCACCATCAACCATACCGTCTATAATTTCTTTAAATCCGAATTTCACATCCGGATTAATGAACCCGACGATTATACAAGAAATAATTCCGTAAAGCGCCGCGTGAATTACCGGTACACCTGACATCATCAGGATGATAATCAGTACAATCGGAATAAGTAGATAGATTTTCTTGAATACTTTAGAGCGATCCGGCATTTCATCTTCTTTTAAGCCGCGTAATCCTAAACGCTTCGCTTCAAAGTGTGTCATAATCCAAATACCTGTAAAGTATAAAATTGCCGGAATAGCAGCAGCCTTGGCGATATCCCAATATGTGACACCACGACCGATAAACTCAACCATTAAGAACGCAGCAGCACCCATAATCGGCGGCATTAACTGACCACCTGTAGATGCCGATGCCTCTACAGCACCTGCGAAATTTTTGTTGTAGCCAAGACGTTTCATCATCGGAATCGTATAAGAACCGGAAGTTACTACGTTTGCTACAGAACTTCCTGAAATTGTTCCTTGTAGTGCAGAAGAGAAAATCGCAACTTTCGCTGGACCACCAGTTAATTTTCCGGCAATCGCAATCGCTAGATCATTGAAGTACTCCCCTACCCCTGTTTTAACAAGGAACGCACCAAATAATAGGAACGCAAAAATAAATGTAGAAGATACTGCTAATGGTGTCCCTAAAATCCCGTCTGTCGAGAAGAACATTAAGTTCACAATACTATCCAAACTTTGACCGCGGTGTGCCATAAAGTCTGGCATATACGGACCGTAAAATGCGTAAAGTAAAAATAGCCCGGCAATAATAGTGATTGGTAAACCGACCGCTCTACGGGCACCTTCCAATACGATAATTACCGCCAGAATTCCGATATAGAAATCCATTGTTTGCAGTTGACCTAAACTTTGAACAAGCCGGTCATAATTGATAACCCAATAACTCCCCACAACAATTGCAATAATAGCTAAAATATAGTCATAAAACGGAATTGTACGCTTTGATAGCTTACGACTCGCAGGGAATAATAGAAATACAAACGTCAATGCAAATCCCAGGTGAACCGTACGCTGAATTTGCGCAGGAAACTGTCCGAAAATTGCCGTATAAAGCTGGAAAAGTGTAAATGCCAGCAAACCAAAATAAATAATATGCTTCATGAAGTTTTGCGGGTTACGCTGATTCGATTCCAGATCATATTTTTCAAGTAACTCCTGCTGCTGTTCCAAAGTAAGTGATTCGTGTATAGCTCCTGGATCTGCAGCGGCTTTTTTATCAGTCATCTAATTCGACTCCTTTCAATTTGTCATATAAAGACAACTTTTGAATTGTTACTAAATAGGATTTCCCACGTATTAAATGCTTTTTTAAAGGAATGATTTTCCCTTTATGCTGAAGATTTAATTTATAGTCGACATTCCCAATATGTAACGTAAATTCTTCTAATTTTGCATCATTGTACTGAAGTGTATAGACCCCATCTTCATAATGTAATGTCTGCCCTTCCTCAGCATGACCCGGCATCCCTATTGCCACATCTGTATATTCCATTGCAAGCAACTGAAATTCATTAGTAGGAAGCGCTTTATAACTTTCTGTCACATCCGTTAAATGTATGGAATGTGTGAAAATCAACTGAAACTCATTTTCACTTTTTAACGGTAAAAAATGCTGAACAGGATTTTGAACTCTTGTCTCTGTAAAAATTATGCTTCGTTCAAAAGGAATAAACCAAACGATGACACTAAGAAAAACAAGGATGATAAAGACCCATTTTTTCATTTGGATGATCACTCGCTTAAATAAAAAAAATACAACAAAGACCTCTGAAGCTTTTTTTGCGACAGAGGCCCTTAGTTTTCCCTAATTACTTTACTTCGTCAAAGTATCTTTGTGCACCTGGGTGTACGTCAATACCGATTCCGTCTAAGCCTGTTTCAGCTTTAATAAATTCGCCTTTAGCGTGACCAATTTTATCTGTATTATCATAGATTGCTTTTGTCATTGCATACACTAAATCTTCTGGCAGGTCTTTATTTACCGCTAACATTGCACCTACAGAAACAGCAGGAACTTCCGCTTCTAAACCATATGTGCCAGCAGGGATATTATCCACCGCATAGTAAGGGTATTTCTCGATTAATTCTGCCGCTTTGTCTGCTTCAACTGGAATAATGTGTACACCATTTGTTGCATTTAAAGCTTCAACAGCACCAGTTGGGTAACCAGCTGTAATAAATGCTGCGTCAATTTGACCTGATTGAATACCATCAGTAGATTCACCGAAGTCTAAGTTTTGTGCTTGAATATCATCTTCAATTGATAGTCCGTGGATTTCCAGTAATTGTTCAGCGTTTGCATAAGTACCTGAACCTGGTGCACCTACAGAAACTTTCTTACCTTTTAAATCTGCAAATGTTTTAATTCCTGAATCAGCTAATGTTACTAATTGAACTGTTTCTGGATATAACGCACCTAATGCTACTACAGAGTCAATTTTTTGACCTTCGAACATTAAAGTTCCTTGAGTTGCATAGTAAGCGATATCTGTCTGAACGAATGCCACTTCACCGTCTCCAGCAGCTAAAGCTGTCATGTTGGCAGCAGAAGCTTGTGATACTTCAGCAGTTGTTTTTACACCTGTATCCGTTGTGATTAAATCCGCAAAAGTTCCCCCTAATGGGTAGTAAGTACCTTGCGTACCACCTGTTAAAATACTTAAAAACTTAACATCACCGAAATCGGCTTTTTCAGAACCAGAATCCGTTGTGTCAGTCCCTGTTGATGTTTCAGTACCAGTTGACTCTTCAGCATCGTCTCCGCCACATGCAGCCAAGACTAAAATGAAAGCACTAAGTACTAACAAGAAAAGCATATTTTTAGATTTGAACATTAATTTTTCCCCCTTTTTACCTCATTATAAATTTCATTTTACATACACAAATATTCAAAAGTCAATTAATATCTTAAAAATCTAATTATTAAGCTAGCTATAATATTCTATAAAAATCATAAAAGTGCTATAAAATGATGCTTTTCACTAACAGCCTTAAATCAGAAAATCACTCTCAGCTTTTAAAGCATAGAGTGAAGTGCATAAAAAATGAATAAAATTATTTTTCTAATATATATAATGTTATTCAATTAATCTGTATATTCCTAACACAAAAGTATCTCACAGGAAAAAAAAAATACCATTTTCCTTTATAGAAAAATGGTATTTTTCGCGTTTAAAATTTCTTCACTTTGTCCTATTACTTGACTACCCCACAAACAATACGCGCGCCTGAATTTCCTGACGGATCTGTTTTATAATCATCCGCTTTTTCATGAATGACAACTGACGTGCCATCTGCATCAAAAAGCGAATTTTCTTTTCCTTTTTCAAGCGTAAAATCAGCTGTCACAAAATTTAACTCCACTTTACCAGCTTCATCAGCGGTAATATTCGGTAGATCGCCTAAATGCGGACCTTCTGGGTTATTCACGCCATGCTGCTTTTTCATTGGATTGAAATGGGCTCCTGCCGATTCAAAGCTAGGTGGTTCACACTTCCCTACTTCATGAAGATGGATTCCGTGATCACCCGGCGGTAAACTATTTAATACAGCAGTCAGTTCGACTCCTTTAGACGATTCTTTAAATAAAATTTCACCAACTGGGTTATTTTTTGTATCATACATCTGCGCCTTCGCAGATAAAGCTTCCGGTGCACTTACCGGAACAGTTTCCTTTTGAAATAAACTGCACCCGCTTAATAATAGTACACATACGAATAAGCTAATTACTCGCACACTATCCCCTCCTTGCAGCTAGTATTT
Source organism: Solibacillus isronensis (assembly GCF_900168685.1). Lineage (NCBI taxonomy): Bacteria > Bacillati > Bacillota > Bacilli > Caryophanales > Caryophanaceae > Solibacillus > Solibacillus isronensis. Next base: position 92,333 of record NZ_FVZN01000011.1, read on the forward strand.
CAATAAAGAGGGCTGAATATACAAAAAGCCACCCAAAATTGAGTGGCTTCTTTTCGTATTAGTCTAAAATTTTAACTTGTACTGTACGGCGGCCCCATTCATAGGCGTTACCTAAGTCTGGAATAAATACATCAATTTTATTGCCTTTAATTGCTCCGCCTGTGTCAGCTGCAACAGCTTCCCCATATCCTTCAACCCAAACTTTTGTCCCTAACGGAATGACACGCGGGTCTACTGCAATTACTTTTAAATTAGGATTGGCACGTAAATTCGTACCGTTTGCAGTTGTTCCTGAACATCCTTCACAGTAGGCTGTATATGCTGTCGCTTCAACAGTCAACGTTCTTCCTGTATCAGGGGCTGAACTTGTTGATGTTTTTGCCTGTGTACCACCTGTCGCGCTTTTCACTTCACTCTTGGTATATTCCTGTTGAGGTCCGGATACCGTGATGGAGTCACCCGGGTAAATTAAGTCTGAATTGATATTGTTCCATTTCTGCAGCTGGTCAACTGTTGCATCATGGGCTAATGCAATATGGAATAAAGTGTCGCCTGGTGCAATTGTATATACTTTCTCATCATGACCGCCAATTTTTAATGTATCCCCAACAAAAATTGTATTACTCGTTAAATTATTCAATTCCTTTATATCTTCAACAGATGTTTGAAATTGTTTACTTATTTTATAAAGTGTATCTTCAGGTTGGATCGTATAAGTATCTGCAGAAGCTTGAGATGCAAATAGCCCCCCTGTAGCGAATACTCCTGCTAATAGAACTGCCATTAATTTTTTCTTTGTCAAATTTCTGTCCCTCCATATTTTCCAAATAAATTTAAGTTGTTTTTTACTCTCCTATAACCTTACAGCAACTACATTGCAACACGATGACGCGGATATGAACCCTGCATTACAAGCACATTGCAGAGCTTTTGGATAATTATTACTAAATTTGAAGCGATTTATACATAGATTTACCATTTTTTTGCGGAGGGACAGGAAAAGAGCGAAAAATAAATGGGAATCCGTTTTCAGACTTATTACAAATCCCCTTGTTTCTTTAATAATTCTTTCTATTTTGACGATATAATTGAAAAGGAGGGATTACTATGGAATTAAACGCCATTATGTCAGCTCAGCTAGCATCACTGCAGCAAACTGTGCAGATGAGTATTTTAGACAAGGCAATGAATACCGGTGCGGCAACTGCTGTTCAAATGATCGAAGCAATGCCCCAACCGCAAGCAACTCCAGCACCCCACCCTTATAAAGGACAAACGATTGACGTCCAGGTTTAGTTTAAAAAAAGAGAGGACGCTCACGCATATGGTGAGCGTCCTTTCTGTTTTTAAAAATTTAGTTAGGTCTGGCGTCAGACGAGGATATTAGAACATTTTTTTGCTTATTAGAAATTAGGAACCTGTTATTAGCACTTCGGAATCACATATTCGAAATGCGAGGAGACATTTTAGAAATTCAACATACTATATTAGATAATCCAAATTTTATCAGAAAATTGAACAAGTTTTTTATAAGTTTTTTCATCTTATTTGAAATGATAATGCTTATGTAAACGCTGCGTTAAATTTTGGTTAAACACTTTTAAAAAAACATTTTTCGGGTATAACTAATAGTACACTGTTACTATAAAGGAAAAGGAGTGATTATTATAGGTATCCATACATTTTTTACAAGTTTAAATGATTTGGAGCGTATCATCCGCTGTCCTGGTCGCTTTAAATTCGAAGAACATAATGTGGCAGCACACTCGTGGAAAGTTTCCCAGTACGCCATGTTCTTTGCAACATTGGAGGAACGTGCAGGCAGTCAAATAGATTGGAAATCGCTATACGAGAAAACGATCAATCATGACTTTGCCGAAGTTTTCATCGGGGATATTAAAACACCTGTCAAACATGCAAGTGTCGAACTAAAGCAAATGCTTTCACATGTCGAAGAGAAAATGATGGAGAAATTTATCCGAGAAGAGATTCCACATGATTTACAGGATGTATTTTTTGAACGTATGAAAGAAGGCAAAGACGAGACAATTGAAGGAAGACTGCTTGAGTTTGCAGACAAGCTGGATCAGTTTTACGAGTCATTTGCAGAGCTGAAGCGTGGGAATACGGACAAAGAGTTTGTTCATATGTATGAAACAGCACTAAGCAAGTTACTGCTGATTGATCTTCCGGTATCTGTAGATTATTTCCGCAATGAAATTTTATCCGATGTTGTTACGGAAAAGACGGTCATCGATATCGCGCTTTTAACCGAAAACATTTTACAACAGCATATTGAATAATAACAGAAGGCTTCCGATTAATAAGGAAGGCTTTTTTATTTTGGAAATAAATCCATCTTTTTATCCCAGAAAATCTTCAATAAATCCGTTCAAATCATTTGACTTTTTTTTTAAAACATACTTTATTGCAATCCGATTTAACTTACTATAAGATAACAATAAGGCTACGTTGTACGTACGAATATTAAGTTTTAACCTTTATACTTATACAGGGAGTTTTACATCGATGTTGGAATGGCGTGCCTGGACTCTTTTGACTTCAGGATAGACAGGATAGCATTTGCGAACACCCACTTTGAGGAGTGGTGGTTTAAAACTTTCTATAATAACTACGGCAATGTGGCTGCTTACATAGCAGCAATATACAAACACTTTCACTTATATGGTGAAAGTGTTTTTTGTATGTAAAAACCAAAAATCCCCATTGAATAACGTTTTGTTATTCAATGGGGAAACAGACTACCCTTTATATACTAATGATTCTTTTTCAAGCAGAATCGGGCCCGTACTCGTTCTTACGATAAATGAAGCGTGTTCTAAATAATCAGCTAAAACAACGGCCCCGACCCCTAAGATCTCCACTTGGACATCAACCCGGTGAGCACATTTCTGTAGCTGTGAGAGAATAGGCTTCAACTGATCCAGCTCCTGTAGCTTTTCACAGTACAAAACAATGTCAATATCACTGTTTTCATGGCAGACGTTGATTCCAGTACCCATTGAAAAACCAACACTTCCGCCAATCCCCCATTTAAAACCGTCCAATATCTTTTCAATATAAGTAAGTGATTGGACATGCGTCGCAGGATATGAATTTATCAGAACATCAAAAGGCCGAATCACCCGTTTAATGTTAGATATCGCTGTAATCGCAGCAAATCGTTTAGATCGATTATCCCCACGAAAGCCTATCGCAACTTTCCCGTCTTCTACTTTCATACGTCTTACAACAGCAATGCCTTGAGCCATTTCGTCCTCATTCATCCATTTAGGATAATTACCGAAGTACTCAATTTGATCCATAGACTTTAAATACACTAAATCATGTACAGTTAGTTCCATTGTTGTGTAATCTTTTCACGTACAGCAATCGATGCTTTACGACCATTTTCAACCGCTACTTTTGATTGAATTCGATTTGCTAACGTTCTATCTCCAGACTGAATTATATCTTCTTTTGCCATTACAATTGAATGAAGAACTTTTCGAACTTGTTCTTTAGAAGGTTCGTCTGCGTTAATACCGTCGATCAACTCATGTAATGCGCCAAGCGTTTGGAATGAATGGACATCATATGCCATCGATGGAACAGATTTTGCGAATTCATCCAACTCTTCAACAGTACGCATTGTAACAAGCGCTGCTGATTTTTTTGACATTACATGTACTTGCACTTCTGAGTCATCAAGCGAAATAATACGGTTACCTTGCATGCCGTGTGCTAAAAATGCTCCTGAAATCGCTTTACCTACTACACATGTAACGATTGGATGTCCGCTTTGTCGCGCTACTGCATACGCTTCAACACTTGCTGCACAAGCTAAATAAATCCCAAATAACTCTTCGTGATAGCCGAATGCCTGACCTGGAACATCGATAATAGGAACGATTAATCTTTTATCCGCTGAATCCTTATCTTCTTCAATTGCCTGACGAACATATTTTGCAACAGTCCACGCTTCCTGCAGACCAAATTCCCCGTTGCGTGCACGGTAAAATTTACTTTCACTGTTTGGCACTACAGCAATAAAACGAGCTTTCTCTCCATTTAAATGGGCATCTGCCACTAAAACAGATGGTATTTCAGAGATCGATGGTGCATTATTTGTAAATGCATTAAACCATGTACGGCCTCTGCTCGGATTTTCCCCATCTGCAACCTTTAATTCAGCATTTGCCAAGTCAGATCGGTTGCTTAAAATTTCCTGTGCTTCGTCTGGGCTGATCTTTTCCTCAAACTGCAAATGATTTAACATATTTAAAAATGTATCGTACTCCGTTGTTCTTTGTTTGAAGCTGTTTTTTGCCCATAAATCTTCCAGCGTATCTAAGTAGTTTACGACATCATCTTCAACGATGGCATCCACTAAATTTGAATTGTAGCGCATTGATCCACCAATCATCTTCCAGATAAACGGCTTTTGTTTTGCATTTAGCTCTTGGATACCAGCTTCCTGCTGAACTACTTCAGGACCATTCATGCCAAGTCGCCCTTCTCGTGTCATGATTAAAGCGGAACAAAGACCAGCTGTTAGCGACATTCCTCCGAAAGAGCCGACTTTCCCCGGAATAATGCCGATTACAGGTACATATTTTTTCAAAGCAACAATCGCAGAACTAATTTCAGCAATCGAAAGAAGTCCGTAGTTCGCTTCTTGCAGACGAACGCCACCTGTATCGTAAATGATGACCGGATAAATTAGTTCCCCTGCTTCACATGACGCAAATGCACGCTCTAAAGCCCCTGCAAATTTCGCCCCGGAAACTTCACCGATTCCCCCGCCTTGGAAACTTCCTTCTATTGAAATAACTAATGAACGACGACCTCGAATTGTCCCTTGCATAATAATCATTCCGTCATCACTTTGCGGCACGATGTTTTGCGCTTCTAGATGAGGTGACTCAAAAAAGTCGAACGGACCTAATATTTCATGTGCTGTTCCTTCATCTAATAGTAAAAGTGCACGTTCACGAGCCTTACTTTCTACTATACTTACAGGTAATGTAATAGAATTATTCACCGAAAACCACCTCCGCTGCCTGTGCAAGTCTTATCGATACGACACCTGGTGTTGCACCAAAATCATTAATCTTAATCGAAGCCAATATATCCTGCTGAGAAACAAAACGCTCCACTACTTTTTGCCAAGTTTCCGCATAACCCGTAATTCCTGTACGAACTTCTACTTTTGTTTCCGATCCTTCGATTGGCTGGATCAGTATTTCTAAATCCCCCGATCCTACAACCCCGATATGTGCTTGCTTAGTAACCGGACGATTTGCCTGAAATGTGTAATTCAACTTTTCCATGCTGTGCACCCCTTTTCAGTTTATCTGACATATTAATTACGAATAATGTGGCCGCCAACAAATCAGCCGATCCCCCTGGAGATAACCAATGCTTAATATACAACTCATCTAGTTTCTTCATATTAGAGATTGAAAAGTTTGTTAGAAGTTTCTTCGCTTCCTGTTTCGCTAACTCCAAACCTTCAAGACCGCCTCGATGAAGTAAACAAGTGTCGTTTAAATTTGCGATCAATACTAACAATGTAGTAAGTTTCGCATCTCTTAGCGACATTTTTTGAGCCGCCTGTAAAAATGCTGGCAAACTATACTTTTGAATATGGGGAAATGCCTGCTGCGCTTCTTCTCTGGCACCTGAAATCCCATAATTCTCTTTTACTTTAATCCCGTTCGTTTTGGACTTCGGAATATATTGATCCGGAAGATTGGCCAGTTCTGCAGCATCATTAAATACTTGCGGAAAGAGTACCTTGCCCTGTCTTCTTGCAATTGCGGAACAAAGTAAACCAATCGACCAGATCGCCCCTTTATGCGTATTACTATTTTCAGTAACCGCAAACATTTCTTTTTCACCATTCCGTCCTATTGCGCCAAATTGTTCCCTTATTTCTACTGTTGGCTGTCGGTTGAAACTCAGCATTGCCATTTGATAAAACGTATTGTGCAATGAATGTGCTGAATTCTGCATTTTTATTAAAGATAAATCATGATGTGCACCAATATTTTCTGTATCTACTAAACCTGGCTTTGGTGTTAATTGAACTTCTTCGATTAATGCTGCAACAGCCTCATCAGCAATCCGTTTACAAATTACATGCTGTTTCATCCCTTCAGCTCCTTACCAACTTTTGAATTTCGATGGTGGCTCATATAAACCGCCAGACCATTGAACAAGCTCATCAATATTTTTTGCCGCCAACAATGAACGATTCGCTTCACCGCGTAAAATATTTAAGTCTTCCGGCATTGCCACTAAACCGCGCTCGCGAAGTGATTTTGTGCGCTTCACATCATTTTCCATCCCTAGCGGTGTTACCCCAGCAATCGAAGCAATCATTTCTCTACGTTCTGCAGGGCTATCTGTTTTATACAGGTAGGCAATCCCTTCTTCTGTCACAACATGTGTAACATCTTCCGCATAAATCATGACCGGTGCGACCGCTAAATTCGCCTGTTTCTTTACATCAATTGCATCTAAACGTTCAACGAAGACTGGTGTGTTGGCATCCTGGAATGTTTCCGCTACTTGTACAACTAGCTTTTTCCCGCGAGCCAATTCATCCTGACTAGTCATCATGTTATACCAAGCTTCTGTTGAGTGACGGCGTCCGCCCGGATCATGTCCCATATTTGGTGCACCACCATAACCTGCAACACGCCCTTTTGTTACCGTCGATGAATTGCCGTATGCATCCATTTGCAATGTCGATCCGATAAATAAATCAACCGCATACTGACCTGCAAGCTGTGCCAACGTACGATTTGAACGAAGACTTCCATCTTTACCTGTGAAGAAAATATCGCGACGGGCCTGCACGTATTTTTCCATTCCTAATTCACCGCCAAAACAGTGAACACTTTCTACCCAGCCTGTTTCAATCGCCGGAATCAGTGTCGGGTGCGGATTAAGAACCCAGTTTTTGCATATTTTGCCTTTCAAGCCTAATTGCTCACCATATGAAGGTAAAAGCAGCTCGATTGCAGCTGTATTAAAACCAATCCCATGATTTAAAGATTGAACACCGTGTTTTTCATAAATACCGCGAATACACATCATCGCCTGTAAAATCTGAATATCTGTAATATGGCGCGGGTCACGTGTAAACAACGGCTCAAGCTCATACGGTTCATCCGCTTCAACGATGAAATCGACCCAAGAACCCGGAATATCAACACGCGGCAGTTCATCCACAATTTCATTTACTTGAGCAATGACAATTCCATCACGGAAAGCTGCTGCTTCTACAATTGTTGGTGTTTCTTCCGTATTTGGTCCTGTATATAAGTTTCCGAAACGGTCCGCTTTATCAGCTGCAACTAGCGCAACATTCGGTATTAAATCGATAAACAGTCTTCCATAAAGCTCTACATATGTGTGCAGATCCCCTAAAATCAATCGGCCATCTTCAATCATCTGTGCAATACGTAAACTTTGAGGTCCGGCAAAACTTAAGTCGATTTTCTTGGCGATACCTTCCTCAAAAATATCTAAATGTTCCGGACGCGACACACTGGACATAATCATATGTAAATCATGTACACGTTCTGGATCTACCTTTACAAGAGCTTGAGATAAAAATGATGCCTGCTTTTGGTTGTTTCCTTCAAGAACAACCCGATCCCCCGGTTTAATAAGCAACTCAAGTACATCTACAATTTTCTCTGTAGGAATTGTTACACCATTTACTAGATGCTCCACTTCCGCCAATCTCTTTTTCTTTCCTTCCAATCTTGTTGACCAAGAACGCTGCTGTTGAATTAATACCATATTTACACCCCTTCATTTTTTGCTAAATATAGACAATCATTAAATCCGTTCTTTTCTACACTATAGCTATCCGCCTCTGGAAACGCATTTTTAGCAAGTTTTTTTAACACATCACCTGGCGACATTTCAATAAATTGACGAACACCGTTTTCAAATAAAATCGAAGTTGCATCATGCCATCTGACAGGTAAAGCAATACTTTCAGCCAAATCCTGAACGATACGGGAAGGCTGGCGAAGTACCCTTGCATTTCGATTTGAAATCAACGGGAATTTCGGCCTTTGGAGCGTTATATTCTCCATCTCCTTCGCCAATCGATCCTGAACCGGTAAAAACAATGGACAATGGGATGGTGTAGAAACATTCAGCATCTTTGCTGAACTTGCCCCTTTTCCCGCCACGTAGTCCAATACATTTTGCATTGCCTCTTTATGACCCGATAAAGTCAATTGCTGCGGTGCATTACGATTGGATACATAGACCGGTTTTTCATCCGTATGGAATTTCTGTGTTATTTCTATAAGATTTGATTCAGGCAATCCTACAACAACTGCCATTCCATATGCCTCATCCTGTAAAAATTCCATCAGTTCCCCACGAAGCGAAACTAAATGCAGGGCATCTTTAAATGTTAGTACCTCACTCGTCACCGCGGCGGCAAATGCACCTACTGAATGACCTGCCAAATAGTCTGGTTTTGCACCTTCGTTTAGAAAGGCGCGGGCTGTTGCAACACCGGCTGCCAGCATTGTAATCTGGACATTTTTTGTACTCTTTAATTTTTCTGCTGTTGCAAGCAGCTTAATATCTGTTTTTAAAACATCTGAAGCTTCATCCAAAGTTTCTTTAATAGTAGGGTGCGTAGGAAGTGACTCTAAAAACCCGCCATATTGCGAACCTTGCCCTGGAAAAAGCCATGCCTGTTTCATCGTTAACTTCCCCTCCCTTTGTTTTATAACTGCTTATTTCGAACACTGAAGATTACATCCTCTGTATGCTTTCTTAAAATGGACTTCAGCTGATCCAAGTCATCATTCTTTAAGCATTCGTAAATACTTGTATGCTCCATAATCGATTTATCAATAATTTCGTTATTGGAAAAATGGATTACTTGAATTCGTAGTAATGGTATAGCTATTTTACTGTACATATCATTTAGCACTAGGCTATTACTCAATTTGAATATAAGAAAGTGAAATTGATAGTTTAAGTGCGTATATTCTGTATAGCTTTTCGTTTTCGTCATCTTCGTTAAGACGGCTTTCATTTCCTTCAGTGTGCCTTTTTCTTTACTCGGATTTTCTATACGTTCTGCTGCCAGCATTTCCAAATGGTTTCGTACATCCAGTAAATCTTTCATATCATCCAATGTATAGCCTTTAATGAATGCCCCTTTTCGAGGAACACGCTCAATAATTCCTTCAGTAGCTAATAAATATATTGCTTCTCTTACAGGAGAGCGGCTCGTTTCGTACTGTTCTGCATAGATCGATTCAACGACTTGATCTCCCGGTCTTAACTCACCATTCAATACTTGTTCGAGCAAGTTATTGGCAATTCTAATTGATAAGGCATTGTCTAATGCTCTTTCAAAATAATTCATTTAACCTTCTCCTTCTATAAGAACTTGGTCGACTGTATACAATTTATAATATATCTTTAAAACGTAAATTTCAATCGTATTATCTACTTTTCTCTAAAAAAAATAATATTTTTCTTGATTATGTATATATTATTGTTTATTCTATATTCAGAATACAGTCGACTGTTCTAAACAAGCAAAGGGGTGTAATTATGGTTATATATGGTGTTGCCATTTTAGCTGGGTGTTTCTTATTTGGGATGTTCTGTGGTGAATTAATCGGTACTTTAATGGGGATTGATTCAAATGTGGGTGGCGTAGGTATAGCAATGTTGCTATTAATTGTAGTCGTTGATAAATTGCAGAAGAGCGGGAAAATCAGTAAACCTGCCGAAAGTGGCATGGCTTTCTGGAATGCAATGTATATCCCGATCGTAATTGCGATGGCAGCAAGTCAAAATGTATTAGGTGCATTAACAGGGGGTCCTCTTGCAATTATCGCAGGAATTGCTGTAACTCTTATTAGTTGGTTATGTGTTCCATTATTAAGCGGGAAAAAGGCGAAAGAATCTGCCATTGAGTTTAACAAAAATCACCCAGCAACAGGGGAGGTAAACTAATATGTGGGATGCTCTTAAAACTGCATTAGAATCTAATGGCTTAATTACTGGTTTTGTCATTGTCGGGATTACAATGTATGTCGCATATTTAATTTCGAATAAATTAACGAAAGGGCTAATTCATGGATCGGCCATTGCAATCGTTCTCGGATTAGTATTGGCATATTTCGGCGGTGTTTTCAGTGACGGTACAAAAGGGTTAGCTGATATTTCGTTATTTGCAGGGATTGGTCTTTTAGGCGGAAGTATGCTTCGTGACTTTGCCATTGTAGCTACATCTTTCGGTGCAAACTTTGACGAAATTAAAAAAGCAGGTATTCGCGGGATTTCCTCACTCTTTATCGGTGTTGGATTATCGTTTGTAGTTGGTATTATTTTTGCGCTTATTTTCGGTTATACAGATGCGGTAAGTCTTGCTACAATCGGTGCAGGAACAGTAACTTATATTGTTGGTCCAGTAACGGGAGCTGCCTTAGGTGCAAGCTCAGAAGTTATTGCGATCAGTATTGCAGCCGGGTTAGTAAAATCGGTAGTCGTAATGGTAGGAACTCCATTTATTGCGAAATATATTGGACTTAACAATCCATTATCTGCAATGGTATATGGCGGATTACTAGGAACTACTTCCGGTGTTACGGGAGGATTAGCTGCAACGGATGTACGATTGGTCCCGTATGGTGCCGTTACAGCTACTTTCTACACAGGATTAGGCTGCTTACTTTGCCCTACCCTGTTATTCATCTTAACAGATATGATTTGGTAAGTTAATCATTCCTTCTCCAAATATACGTTGCAAGTTCATATTTTCAAAAAGGTGTCACATTTTTCTCTATAACATTCCCCCAGAATTTTATAAGATAAATCCATCTGCCGGAAATTGAACTTGCAATTAAATGAATAGTAGATAAAACGTGAGGACATTTCCGTATCTCACGTTTTTTGTTGTGCTTTTTATTAACTCATAGGGTAAATATTTTTAATTCTAGTAATTTTATGCCAATATTTAGTGAAACACATATATTTGGAGGAAACGGCTATGAAAAAAATTCTTTGTATTGGCGAATTGCTCATCGATTTTTTCACGACTCATACGGAAGTATCCATTATAGAAGCGAAAACGTTTGAAAAACAGGCAGGCGGTGCTCCGGCAAATGTAGCAGCAACTATTGCAATGCTTGGAGGACAGGCTCATTTTTGCGGAAAAGTGGGTGACGATGCATTTGGTCACTTTTTAAAACAAACGTTGAAGCAAGCAGGTGTTCATACAGATCAATTGATAATGGATTCGTCTGCACCGACTACTTTGGCCTTTGTTTCAAGACAGAAAGATGGTGAGCGAGATTTTATCTTTAATCGCGGCGCCGACGAATTGCTCAGTGTTGAAGATTTGGAACTGCAACAGCTCATGACAATGGACATGATTCATTTCGGTTCAGCCACTGCCCTTTTAAGCGAACCTTTCAGTAAAACGTACGAACAGTTAATGCAAACTTTGCATCTGCAAAACTATTTTATTTCATTTGACCCAAATTATCGTGCAGATTTATGGAAAGGCGATTCCGATTTATTCATTCATAAATGCGAACCTTTCATTGAAGCAGCAAATTTCATAAAGATGAGCGATGAAGAACTGTTATTATTCGCAAAGACAGAAAACTTCGAACAGGCAATCGAATGGCTCACACAGTTTACTGACAAAACAATCGCCATTACACAAGGTGCTTCTGGTACAATGCTTATCCAAGACGGGCAAATTACAACCGTTCCGGCATTTCCCGTAAACTCCATCGATACAACCGGTGCAGGTGATGCTTTTGTCGGTGCCGTTTTATATCAGTTAAGTAAATATGAAAACACAAATCTCTTGTTTAATGAATGGGTAACCGTTATCGAATTTGCCAATCGTGCTGCATCAAAAGTATGTGAAAAAGTCGGTGCAATCGAAGCCCTTTCTTCATTAAAAGAACTTTAGTGATAAAACAGGCGCGTTAAAAGTTTCACTCCACTTTTAACGCGCCCTTTTTCTATTAATGGACATTTAAAACAACTGTCACTTTCGTTCCCTTCCCAAGCTCGCTTTCAATAATAAACTGTCCCGCATGCCGGTTAACGATTTCAGTTACAATCGCCAAGCCTAACCCGCTGCTTTGACTCGAGCGCGAAGGATCTACCCGGTAAAATCGTTCTTTCACTTTTTCAAGTGCTTCTTCAGGTATACCAATTCCGTTATCTTTTATCGTTACAAAAATCTGATTATCCTTTTTGCTGCATGTAACTATGATTTTCCCTTTATCCTCACTGTAACGAATAGCATTTGACAGCAAATTGTCCCATACTTGCTCCATTAACTGCTCATCTGCAAAAACTTCAACCGGTTCCAGCTCGTATACAAGCTCCATCTGCTTATCGTCCAGTTTCCATCGCTTTGAAAATAGCCGTTCTTTCAACTGTCTATCTAACGAATAAGTCTTTTTTTGAACCGGTAAATTTTTCTGGTCAAGCGAGCTTAGTAAAAGCAATTGTTTTGTTAATGCGGAAAGACGCTTCGTTTCCTGCTCAATAATCTCCAAATACTGCACACGTTCTTCTTCCGTATTGTCCGCATCCTTCAATACATTTGCATAGCCTTGAATGTTGAGCAAAGGCGATTGAAAGTCGTGCGATACATTATTGATGAAGTCTTTCTTAATCTGATCATTTTCTGCGAGGCGGTTGGCCATCTTTTGAAACTGTGTTGCAAGCTGCCCTAGCTCATCATTACGATCAATCGTTAATTGGATATCATAATTTTCAAGAGCAATTTGATTTGTCGCCTGTTGCAATTGTTTTAATGGTCTTACAAGCTGGCGGGCAAGCAAAATCATCGTTAATAAAATAACGACAGCGGTAATAATAATGAAGCTAACGATCAATAAATGCATTTCAGAAAAGAGTGTGGCATTTTCCTGACGGATAAAAAATGCATAGCTTTCATCATTTAGTTGAAACGATACACCGATTGTATTTTGAATATCATTCGCGAAATGATTCATAAAGTAGGAAGATCCGTTATAATCGCGAATGCCGTGATACACTTTGTCTGTACCGACAATGCTTAACATTTCAGGCGTGATCTTTGTTTTTTTAAACTTACTACCGTATGAAGTTAAATTTCCATCCGGATAGATAACCCCTATTTGGTAGCCAAGTTTGGCAATGGACTCAAAGTAGGCATCCGCACTTTCTTTAGGCATTGATTTTAAAATTTGCTGCACTTCCTCGGCTACCCCATAATTTTTGGCATCTGTATCAGGTCGTATTTGCGATTTATAAATTTGTCCGATTAACAGCATCGACATCGTAATGCTTATAATGATTACAGCCAATGTCACAACAATATATTGCCTGTATAATGTTTTCATTTCAATTCCTCTATTTTATAGCCGATTCCGCGTACGGTTTGAATTTTCACCTGTGCATTCACTTCTTCCAACCGGCTGCGCAGACGCTTAATATGTGTTGTCAGTGTAAAATCATCCCCGTCATAATCATAGCCCCATACTTGTTCCATCAGCTGGTCTCGCGTAAATACGACTTCCGGTCTGGAACATAAAATGCCTAATAGCTCAAATTCTTTTAAAGGCAATAACGATACTTGCTCCCCTACTTTTACTTCATACGTTTGCCGGTCAATGAGCATATTGGCAATCTTTATTTGACTTCTTTCAACCTTTTGAAAACGTCGTAAAATCGCGCGCACTCTAAACAGCAGTTCTTTCGGTTCGAACGGCTTCACCATATAGTCATCCGCCCCTGCCAAAAATCCTTTTTCCTTATCATCAAGTGTTGTTTTGGCAGTTAGCATCAATACAGGTACACCGATTTCAGCAAGATTTTTCGTCAGGCTTATACCATCCATTTTGGGCATCATGACATCGACAATCGCCAAATCGACCGGCTCCTGCTGCAATAAATTTAATGCTTCCATGCCATCACTCGCAAACAGCGCTTCGAATCCTTCTTTTTTCAAATGGATGCCAATTAATTTCCGTATAAATGCATCATCATCCACTACTAATATCCGCATTGAATCACCGCCTTTAATAATTGAAGTTCTATTTCATGTATATTTACTCTCATTCTATCCATAAAAAGAGACATCGAATTACTCGATGTCCCTTCATCTAACCATTACTTCTTGTCTTTTTCAAATGTTAATATCAACATCGGTAATAACATACCACGTACTAGGAATGTATCAATAAGAATACCAACTGCAACGATAAAGCCGAATACGAATAGATCGGCAATCGGCATTGTCATTAATGCCGCGAAAGTTGCTGCCAGTATGATACCTGCTGACGAAATAACGCCTCCTGTATTACGGATAGCAATTCCCAGGGCCTGTTTCACTGTTGTATGTTTGCGTTCTTCAAGGAATCGGGACACTAAAATAATGTTGTAGTCAATGCCTAGCGCAACTAGGAATATGAATGCATAGACCGGTACACGTGTACTGATTGCATCATAGCCAAATAATACGTCGACAAGGAATAACCCTAATCCTAATGCCGATAAGTAAGACACTAAAATTGTCGCCATCATATAAATCGGCATTTTCCAAGATTTCGTTAACACAAATAATAACACTAATATTAAGATCGTTTCTAAAATAACAATTTTAATAATATCATCGTTGTTTACATCGCGTTCATCCAGCAGCTTAGCTGTTGTTCCCGCAAAGTGTAACTCACCGTCGATACCTGCTGCTGCTAAATAATCTGCGCTGTTTTCACGCATTTCGTCAATCTTATCGATTGCTTCCGGCGCATACGGATTTAAATCAAACGCCATTGACAATTTCATTTTCGTTTCATCGTCCGAAACGGCTGACGCACGTACCGAAGCAATTTCATCTTCGGCTAATAATGCTTCCGTTAAACTTTGCTTTTGTTCTTCTGTTAAAGCCTGTTCACTTTCAACCAATAATGAAGTTGGGGCAAGTTCCCCTTTATCAAAACGCGATTCAACGATTTCATAGCCGACACGTGATGGCAGTTCTTCCGGGAATGATTTCACCGTGTCAAATTCATAATCTAAATTAAATACATTCAATGAAGTAATAATCATGAAAATCAGGACTAATCCGCCTGATAAATAAGGTTTGTTTACGACAAACTTAGCAATTGCTCCCCAAATTCCATGCTTTACTTCCTTTGTCTCACCGAATTTCGGTACTTTCGGCCAGAATGCTTTACGGCCAAATAAGGCGAATAATGCCGGAACTAATGTAATTGATCCGAGCATAATAACAAATACAGCAGTACCAAAAATTGGTGCAAAGTTTTGGTAATCGCGGAAGTCTGCGAAGAATAAAACAAGCATTGCCGCCAATACAGTTCCGCCTGCAAAGAATACAGGCTCACCAGTTGCGCGCATTGCATATTTCATCGCTTCATATTTATTTTCGTAATGGTTCAGTTCTTCACGGTAGCGTGAGAATACGAATAACGAATAATCGATAACAGCCGCGAATAATAAAATACTCATAATTGAGGTTGTAGAGTTATTAATTTCTAAGCCTGCTGCCCCCATTAAAGCAACCGACTGATTTACTACCTGATAAACAATTACAGTTGCAAGTAATGGAATAATCGCTAATAGAGGAGAACGGTAAATAATAATTAAAAGAACTAAAATGATCCCAATTGTAGCAAATAACAGCTGTAAATCTGCCTGTTCAAACAGCTTTACTGTATCACCGGCAATCCCTGCAGGACCAGTAATATAAAACTTCGTATCCCCTGTTTTCTCAGCTGCCTCATTTCCGATTTCAGATGCAAAATCGTTAATTTCCGCATACTCAGAATTGCCAAGCCCTTTTTCCAGTGTCATTGGCACAATCATAGTTGTCTTATCTTCAGACGTGAAGCCCGCTAAAGCTTGAGGCGGCAAATTGGAGATGTCGATAATCTGATCGATACCTTCAATATCTTTCGAAATCATTGCATTCAAAATTTCTTTCACACTGTCAACATTGATTTCTCCATCTTCATTATGGAAAACTAATATACCTGGTGTACCTTCATCGTTAGGGAAGTACTCGCTTAATTTATTTTCAGCGATAATCGACTGCGCATCATCCGGCAGAGACTGGAAGTTTGTCACTTTATACTCACTTAGCATTGGACCGGCACTTAAGCCAATCATCAACACTAGCCAGACAATAAGTGTAATCCAGGCACCGCGTTTTGTTGATACCCAATCTGTAATTGGATTTAATAACTTGTTCATCGATATCCTCCTTTTTAATACCTCTGCATTATAAAGGAGCTATATGAACTTTATATAAACTTCAATGAAAATATCAGTCTATACATAGCCAAAAGAAAAGATCGAAATGCCTGTTTAATCGCATTTCGATCTTCTTAAATTTCGAGAAACTATTGAATAATGAATTTCTATGTTTCTTCTTTTCATTCAATTTTGTAATAAGCTTTCTATTCCGTTATAAATACACAATTGATAAGCTGTTTCTTATCAATTTTCCCGACGACGGTTTTCGGAAGCTCCTGCAGAAAGTAGATTTGTTTCGGTACTTTGTAATTGGCGAGGTGTTTTTTACAGTACTTTAACAGCTCCCATTGAAGTGGTTCGGAATGATCTTCAGAAATTACAAACGCTACAACACATTCGCCCCATTTTTCATTCGGAATACCAATAACGGATACTTCCTGTACCGCTTCGTGGGCGATTAAACATTGTTCAACTTCTTGCGGATACACATTTTCTCCGCCCGTAATAATCATTTCCTTCTTCCGTCCGACAATATAATAATCGCCGTCCTCATCAAACTTCGCCAAGTCACCTGTCTTTAACCAGCCATCCTCAAATGTTTCGCTCGTTGCCTCTTCGTTTTTCCAATAATGTGAAAAAACATGGCTGCCTTTTAAGCAAAGTTCGCCAACTTCTCCTTCTGCACATTGCTGACCTTCTTTATTGATAATTTTTACTTCATTGAAAAGCATACTTTTTCCGATAGCACCCTTTTTGTTCATCGCAACTTCCGCATCGATGGAAAAGTTATTTGGACCTGCCTCAGTTAACCCATAGCCCTCTTTAAAAAGCAGCCCTCTTTTTTGAAAACATTCATATATAGGTTTAGGACAAGGTGCGCCTCCCGATAAAAATACTTTCACTGTCGGAAAACTGGACTGTTTAAAATACTCAGTTTCTATAATCGATTGGTACATTGTCGGAACAAATAATGAAACCGTCGTTTTATATTCATTAATGGCCCGAACCGCTCTTTCCGGATCAAATTTCTGGCCGATAACCACTGTTCCGCCTGCCATTAAAATCGGCAATGCAAGTGCATTAATTCCTCCTGTATGAAAAAGGGGCATATAATTCAGTGTGCAGTCCTTATCATTTAACCCCCAGCTAATGACGGTATTCATCGCATTCGTAGTGACAGCTTCATACGACAGGACAACACCTTTTGGTTTACCCGTCGTCCCCCCGGTATAAATAATCATCCACGGAAGCTGAGGTTCATCACGCCAATTATATGTAGTAGGCTCAACTAATTCAGAGCTACCGCATGTTAAAAATTTGGTTGGCGAAAGCTGCATTGCCCGTTCACAATGCGTATCATCAGTAATTAATAAAGCAGGTGTGCAATCAGATAAAACCACCTGTAATTCGGATATAGATAATTTTGTATTTAATGGAACATAGATCAATTCATTTAAACGACAAGCAATTAAAATGGCAAAGCTTTCAATTGAATTTTCCATCAACGTTACAACTCGGTCTCCCTGCTGTAACTGCTGGTTGGAAAAAGTGCTGCTCCATCCATTCGCATGCTGCATCAACTCTTTATATGTCCACGTCTCACCTGTTTCTATTTGAATTAAAGCTGTTTTATCCGGTGTTTGGCCCGCTCGTTTCGCAATCCAAAAGTCCAGCTGTTGCATTAGCCATCCCACCTTCTACATCATAATGCCGCCATCAACTTGCAGAACATGACCTGTAATATAACTCGCCTCATCCGATGCTAAAAATAAATAAGCATTTGCGATATCTTCCGGTTTCCCTAATCGTTGCAAACTTGTAATGCCTTCCATTTGCTGGAGTACTTTTTCCGGCATTTTTTCGACCATGGGTGTTGCGGTAAATCCAGGAGCAACAGCGTTTACATTAATTCCTTTACGACCAAGCTCCTTAGCCCATGTTTTTGTCATCCCGATAATGGCCGCTTTTGTCGCGGCATAGTTTGTTTGACCAAAATTACCGTATACACCACTTACCGATGAAGTACTGATAATTTTCCCAGACCCTTGTGCGATCATATGAGGTGCTACTGCTTGTGTGCAGTAGTAAACACCATTCAAGTTAATTTGAATGACCTTTTCAAAATCTTCCTCGCTCATTTTTACAAGAGTTGCATCACGGGTAATCCCTGCATTGTTTATTAAAATATCGATTTTGCCGAAACGATCAACAACCTGTTCAACCATTTCCTTTACGTCAGCCAGTTTCGATACATCAACTGCAAAGAAAGCGACATTTTCCCCCAGCTCTGCTTCAATTTTTTCTCCTTGTTGTTTGTCATAATCTACGATGGCTACTTTTGCGCCTTCTTCCAAAAAACGCTTTACTGCTGCAAGGCCAATACCGCCCGCACCACCTGTAATAATTGCTACTTTATTTTCTAATCGCATATAGCCCCGACCCCTTTTAAGATAAGATAAATTCCTCGATTGCCTCTTTCGTTTCATCCAGACAGTCGACTAGCGGTGAGTGTCCGCAGTTTGCCAGCTTCATGATTTGAGCGCGGCCTCCAAAATCCTCGATAATTTCGGTTGTCATCGCCCCATTCACTACATAATCACGGTCACCGTATAAAACAAATGTCGGAATCTGAATATCCTTCACCTGATTCGCACCCTTTGCGACTTCATTATCGACTGCACTTATATTAAAAGTATTTAACGCATGGTACACATCCGCCAAATTACGCTGTGTCAGCATATCATCCACATATTGCTCATAGCGCTCCTCGTCCGGCTGTTTCTGTGTATAAATAGCACTGTTCCATATAAACTTCAGCCCGTCACGATTTTTCGTGTCATACATTTGCTGCATCGGGATTGTTTTAACAGGGTCCTGCTCAATTTGCTCGATTGTCGATAAGCGCTTTGTAAAATCCGGAGTACCGTCCGCATTTGAACTATAAAATGGATAACCGCGTGTTGAACCGGAAGCAAATAATATGAGCTTTTTACTGTATCCCGGATAATCTGCACAAAACTGCATCGCCACATTTCCGCCTGTAGACCAGCCAACAATCGTAAAGTCCTTTAATTCAAGTGCATCAACGAAATGCTTAATATCATCGCTGAAATCTTTGATCGATGTAATCCGTTTATTGTAAGTCGATCCGCCAAAGCCGCGCATATCCACCGCATAAATGGTGAATCGTTCATCCATTGATTCCATCAGCAAATCCCAATGCTTTGAACTTGTCATATTGCCATGAACCAATAGGACAAGTTCATCGCCGCCTTCTCGTTTCCGATAAGATAAAGTTTCACCATTTGATAATTCCACTTTTGCTAAAACGTCCAGCTTATTCATATTAAGCCCCCCACTTTACTGTAATAGCACCCCATGCGTAGCCTATACCTGCACTCACTAATGAAACAATTTGCCCTTCCTGCAGTTTCCCTTCCTTACGCGCGAGGCACAGAGATAAAATCTGATCGATTTGCCCGATATGCCCGTAATGCGATAAATAAATCGAATTCTCTTCTGACAGGCCGAGCTCTTTTAAGACATAGTCATGTGCAGACTTTTTCATATGGAGCATCGCAACATAATGTAAATTATTTTCGCTATATCCACTTTTCTGCAGTGATTGGTGAATTACCTTTAAAAAATTGCTTAATGATTTCTGCTCCAACCGAAGCTTCATCCCCTCAGGATCGAGAACATCCAATATATAGTGGCCTTCCTGAATATGGTCAACTGTTAGCGGTTCCTTTGTACCTCCTACCGGAACAACGACATCTTCCGAAAATGAACCGTCTGTAATGAGCGAGGCTTCCAGTACTTCGTGCCCGCCCGCGTTTTTCTGCAAAATCATTGCACCTGCACCTGCGCCTAAATTGAACATAAAACGTGTCCGCTCATTTTCATAATCGATAAAATCATGGTTGCGGTACCCTCCAGCCAGTAGCACTGTCTTAACAGAATCATCTGCCAGCATTAAGCTTTTCGCTACTTTCATCGCCATAATCGCCGTACCGCAACGAAGCTGGACATCAAATGCCCAAGCATTGACCGCACCGATTTCTTCCTGTATTTTAATGGCAGCCGTCCATAACGGGTACTCTTTATGTTCTTCCCCAATATAAATCACGACATCAATATCTTTTGCATCCACTTGTGCTTCGGAAATCGCTTCCTTTGCTGCTTTTACACTCATTTCAACTGGATGGTCATTTGGACCGGCAACCACTTTTTCAATAATGCCCATTTTCGTTTCAACGACAACCGTTGGAATATTTGCCTTCTCCGCAATTTGGGCACCGGTCATTCTTCCTTCAGGTAAATACATTCCTAATCCCGTTATTCCGATCATCGCTGTATCTCCTTTTCACGAAGCTTTACAGATGCCTTTGTTTTTTGGCCCTTTTTCATCTTCCACTCATGGTAGCGCATTGAAACTGTACCTACGATGCCTCGCGGGAAGAATATAACAGCTAAAATGTACAGAATACCGAAGAAAATAATCCACCGTTCAAAAATAGGATAGTCTCTTGCAAGACCTGATAAATAATGCTGGGCAAATTCAATGACACCTGCCCCGATGATTGGTCCGATTAGCGTTCCAACTCCACCGATAATCGTCATCATTAGTGCATCGAGTGTAATGTCCATCGTCAGAACACTCGTATTGACAAAGCGCAACGATATCGCGTAAAGCGAACCTGCCAAACTTGCAACAGCACCCGCAATAACGGAAGCAATGATTTTATAACCTAATGTTTTAAACCCGAGTGACCGTGTACGTTGCTCGTTTTCACGAATCGCAACAAGCACTTTCCCGAATGGTGATGCAACAATTCGTTTCAGTAATATGAAAATGACAACGAGACAAATGAGCACTAAAAAGTAAAAATACAGCCGCTCACGAAACAGTTCCGGTGCACGGAATGTAAATCCATCATTTCCTTTCGTTACCGTCCGCCACTTTTCTGCCAGCACTAAAAACAACCCTGAAATCGCTAACGTAAACATTGCATAAAAGTGACTTTTCAAACGAAGCGTCAATGCGCCGCTTATTACACTAATAATTGCGGATAATACAATTCCTACTAAAATTGAAGCAGCGAATATACCGATTGACGGACCGAAATCGCTCAGCATAATCGCTGTCGTATACGCACCAATCCCGAAAAACATCGCATGACCGAATGAAATAATGCCCGTGTAACCTAGTAAAATATCGTAACTCATCGCGAGTATTGCAAAAATACAAAACTGCGTTAATAAAATCGTCATCGTTCGAGAATCCAGTACAAACGGTAATACAGCCATGATTCCTACTACGACTGCAAACACTAAATTCATTTTCGATAAAATTAATGGCTGTTTTAACATAGAATCACCCCTTCGCAACTGTGAATAAGCCTTGTGGACGGAAAATCAGAACACTTGCCATTAAAATCATATTGACCGCAACGGATAGAAACGGCACATAATATGCCATAAAACTCCCGGCAAGCCCTACTAAAATCGCTGCCATCAATGAACCTTGGAAACTTCCCATTCCACCGATGACTACAACGATAAATCCTAAAATCGCATATTCCATTCCCATTTCCGCATACACAACCCCTGAATACGGTGCCATCAGCATTCCACCCAACGCCGCCAATGCTGCACCGCACATAAAGACAATCAAAAATACGCGCTTAATGTTAATACCTAATGCCTGTGTCATTTCACGGTTCATAACCCCAGCCCGAACGACCAATCCGATTTTCGTACGATTTAAAATGAAATACAGAACACCGAATAAAGCAAAACCTACAACGATAATGAAAATCCGGTATTTAATAATCGTTAAATCACCAATTTGCCAACTGCCTGCCAAGTAAGAAGGAACTTTAACAGGTACACCGTTTGGACCGAAAACAACTTTAATCATTTCCTGCAGAACGAGCATGAACCCGAGCGTAATCAGAATCTGCTGTACGTGATTCCCGTAAACCGGCTTAATAATAAGCTTTTCCGTAATAAACCCAAGGGCAAGACCTGTGAGAATCGCGACAACAATTCCGACTATAAAACTATTGCTCCATAAATATGTGAACACCCCTGTATAGGCACCCCATACGAACAGTCCGCCGTGCGCAAAATTCAGCACATCCATTAGCCCGAATATAAGCGTCAACCCGGCTGCCAGTAAGAAAATAAGCATTCCTGTCGCTAGTCCATTTATCGTTAAACTGATTATTAGTTCCATCAGCTTCCCCTCCTTATCCGATTCCTAAATATTTACGCTTAAGCTGGTCGTCTTCAATCAAACCTTGCATTTCTCCTGATTGCACTGTCCGCCCGTCATCGATTAATGTGAATGTATCGCCGATTTTACTCGCCATCATAAAGTTTTGTTCGACAAGTACAATCGATGTATGCTTTTTCATTTCAGTAATAGCTTCCATTACTTTCTCGATCACAATTGGCGCAAGGCCTTTGGATGGTTCGTCGATTAAAAGCAGCTTGCTGTCATTGACAAAAGCCCTTGCCATCGCAAGCATTTGCTTTTGACCACCCGATAAATTGCCGCCCTGCTTCTTCCAAAACTTTTTCAAATCCGGGAATAACTCTAAAATGTATGCCTGCTTTTGCATTGTTGCGTCCGTTTCTTTGCGGATCGCCACTTTCATGTTTTCCTCTACTGTCAGCTGTCCGAAAATGCCTTGGTCTTCCGGCACATAGCCAATCCCACTATTCGCAATATCATAAGGCGTCATTTTCGTAATATCTTTCCCGTCGAAATGGATCGCCCCTTTCGATGCCGGCGTTAAACCCATAATTGTGCGAAGTGTCGTCGTTTTCCCTGCACCGTTCCGCCCCAGTAAAACCGAAACTTCTCCCGCTTTTGCTTCAAAGTTGATGCCTTGTAAAATATGATATTGTGAAATAAACGTCTCCACACGCTCCAGCGTTAAAATATTATTCATATGCAAGGCCTCCTAAATACGCTTGTTGTACCGTTTCATTGTTCATAATTTCCTCAGGTGACCCGTCGGCTAACAGCGCACCGTTGAACAGCACCATAATCGAATCGGACAAATCGATAATCATATCCATTTTGTGCTCGATCAGTAAAATCGTTTTATCACCGCGCTCCTTAATCGAACGAATCACATCCAATATTGCAGGTACTTCCTCCAATGACATGCCGGCTGTCGGCTCATCCAACAGTAAAATTTCAGTATCAAGTGCCAGTAACATTCCGATTTCCAGCTTTCTTTTTTCACCGTGTGAAAGCTGATTCGCCACTTGATGCATTTTGTCGGTTAATAACACTTGTTCCAAAATCTCAACCGCTTCATTCGTAATCTCTTTATATTTCAAAAAATGATTGAGCATATGGAAGCGCACTTTTCGTTTCGATTGCACAGCAAGGCGCACATTTTCCAGCACCGTTAAATTCGGGAATACATTTGTTATCTGAAATGACCTTCCGATTCCTAATCGCGTCCGGTCCACCGATGACTTTTTTTGAAGCGATTGTCCTTTAAAGAACACATCCCCTTCTGTCGGCTCCAGCTCACCGCTAATTAAATTGAAGAATGTTGTTTTCCCCGCACCGTTTGGCCCAATAATGGATTTAAAATGCTTTGCTGTCATTTCAAAATTAATGCTGTCCACCGCTTTATGCTCACCGAATTTAATCGATAAATTGTTCGTCTTTAAAATCGGTTCCATCATCTCACCCTCTCTTGTTGATTTCCATTGCGGCCTGATTTCTTAGAGACCCTTATAACAAAAGGCTGTCTTGAAAGTTCAACACTTTTTAGACAGCCTCACTTATTTACTAGTTTAAAATAGGAGGTTCCGTTTCTTCTGGAAGTAATTCACGTAGTAATACTGGTACCGGATAATCAAATTCCGCTACTTTTTCAAGGCGGATTGCGTACATTGTCTGTAATGCCTGGTGATCTTCTTCACGGAATGTCATCGTTCCCTTAGGCGTTTCAAATGACATACCTTCCATTAGAGGAATTAACGTATTCCCATCCGCATCTCCACCTGATGCTTTTAGTGCTTCTACAATCGCAACTGCCGCTGTAAATCCACCCGGTGTAAATAAATCAGGAACTTCACCATTGAATCGTGCTTTATGTTCTTCTACTAACCAATCATTCACTTCATTTTTTGGTAGTGTGTGATGGTAAACAGAAAACCCTTCCATACCTACTAATGGCTCCATAAATTGAAGTGCAATAATGTCTGGTGCACCAGTTGAAATTTTAATCCCTTTTTCCTGCAGTTTTAAATCCGCAATTTGATTCCAAGGAGAGTTCGCCCCTGCCCATACTACGAATAAGAAGTCCGGTTTCGAATCAATAATTTTTTGCAAGTTTGACGTAAAGTCTGTTGCAGCCGGATCTGCATATTCTTCTAAAACAATTTCAGCACCTAATCCTTCAGCTGCTGCTTTAAATGCTGATACACCATCCCAACCGAATGAATAATCCGGTGCGAACGTTGCAATTTTTACACCTTCTCCAGCGATTGCCGCTGCAGCTGCGTATGCATCCTGTGAAGAGTTACGCGCCGTTCTGAAAATGTAAGGGTTAAACTCTGAACCTGTAATACTGTCAGCTACTGCTGGTTCTACAATCATAATTTTCTCGTATTCTTCTGCTAGTGGAAGTACCGCCAATGTGTCACCTGAACTTGATGAACCAACTAGAAAATCAACCGCGTCATCCTCTAATAGCTTCGTTGCCTTTTGAACAGCTACTTCAGGTTTCGTTTCTGTATCTTCCCAAACGACTTCGATTTTACGGCCTTCCACTTCCATCGTGCCGTCTGTCGCATATTCAAGACCTAACTCGAATCCGTTTTTCGTCTGCTTACCATATGATTCAAGAGCTCCCGTTAACGATGCAAGTACACCGACTTTAATCGGAGTTGTTGATGCAGCTGTTTCTGTTGTTCCGCTCTTACCTTGCTCAGCTGAATTTGTAGTTGATGAATCATCGCCGTCTGTTGAATCACTATTACATGCAACCAATAAGAAAATCGATAATACCGCAAAAGTTAACCATAAACGCTTTTTCATTCAATGTCCCTCCTAGCAAAATTTTCAGCATAGCTATCTGCTTAACCGTAATGTAACATCGCGAAGTTACAAATGAGTTACATTTGGTGAGGGGGACTCCCAGGAAGCGCGAATTGCTAGAGATTTGTTCTAATAAAAGCTGATTAATTCTAATAAAAATTAATTTGTTCTAATAAAAATTAATTTGTTCTAATAAAAATTAATTTGTTCTAATAAAATTGCGATCTTCTAATATATCGTGCGGTTGTTCTAATATCACTTCGAATTGTTCGAATATCGGTGCTCAATCTTCCAATAACCCACCGTTTTGTTCTAATAAGCTGTTCAATTGTTCTAATAAAAATATGACAAGAACTTTTTTTCACCCCAATTCTAGGGAATGCATGCTCCATATCGATTCCATTTCACACATCTTCTAATATCGGCTTCACTTCTTCTAATAACGCACTAACTTCTTCTAATAACCCGCTCGAATGTTCTAATAAAACGGCAATAAAAAAAGCCATGTTGAAATCAATCTTCAACATAGCTCTTAATCAATCTATTCACATCTTCAACACAAGCTCATACAGTCGCTCGGTCGGTTCCATCGGCGTGATTTTATATTGGTCGTCCAGTACATCTACACAGCGCTCATAATATTTGATTGCTTCCCGGCGGTTCCCTAAATAGTAATGGGCAAGCATTAATAGCCGGTAGCCTTCTTCATGACCATCATCAAGTGCAATAATTCGGTCTGCCCATCTGATCACTTTCTCAAACTGCTGCAGACGTACGTAATTTTGGGCGACACGCTCTAAAATGAGCAGTATTTGTTCATTATAATGCGCCTGAATTGGTTCCAGCCATTCCCGTTCCATGTCCGAACAGAACTCCCCATCCACTAGCCGCATCGCCAGTTTCAGCCATTCAT
This sequence comes from Solibacillus isronensis, assembly GCF_900168685.1. Lineage (NCBI taxonomy): Bacteria > Bacillati > Bacillota > Bacilli > Caryophanales > Caryophanaceae > Solibacillus > Solibacillus isronensis. The sequence continues at coordinate 118,618 of NZ_FVZN01000011.1, forward strand.
TTGAAAGCTTGGCGGTCTTTTCTTCCAGTCCGCGCTGCACATAATACATAAAATGGGCAACATCGCTATGAATCCAGCGATCTTCCAATTTATATAAATGCTGATGGCGTTTAATAAAGTTGCTTTCTTCACGCGCCGATCTAGTCGGCTCCAACGTTTTTAACATCGCATTATAAACAACTTTAAAATCACGCTGCATCGCTTCTTCATCCTGCTGCCAGATTGCATCGCAAATTTGCTGACGTGATACAAACTGCTCGCGGTGAATGTATAAATACAAAAACAGTTCCTTCGCTTTCAACCGCTTCCATTCTTTATCCTGAATCATTTCATTCTCACGGTAAATTTGCACAGGACCAAATAACGTCAATGAAAGCTCTGTACTTGGTGCTGCAATTAAATTTAATTGGCTAAATACGAGCTTCTCCTGCTGCAGCTGTTTAGCGAGTTGAACAAATACGATTAAATAGCGCGGCCCGAAAAGGGTTTTCTTCTCCATGAAAAATGGATACTCATTCACATATAATTCCCAAAAGCGACGATGATATGTGAACGCATGCTCTTGATCATTTAATTTGGCATAACAATACGCCAGCCAAAAGGAGCAAATCATCTGACCGTACGTATCCTCACTGCGCTCATAATAGGACAGAGCCTGTTTTGCCGTATCAATCGCTTCTTCAAACTGGCTATTTTCGGCCAGCACTTTCGTCAATGCAGTCAACAGCAGGGCCGACATCCAGAAATCTTGTACTTTATTTGTTTCCCTCAGTCCGATTTGTGCATGGCGCTTCGCTTCAAACACATTATCGCGGTGATACAGAATAAGCCCCATGTAACACTCTGCAGTAATGCGTTTTACATGAATGAGATTGAGAAGCTCAAGCGTCTCATCAAAACAGCCTTTCGCACGCTCAAAATCTTTCATCTCCATATTCAGCAGCGCCAGCCCTTTACGCAGCTTTGTCAGCGCAAGTGTATACGGCATATCAACGAGCGCTTCCTTTCCGCCTTCTATAATTCGGCTATAGGCTTGTGTATTTTCACCCATTAATACATCTATCAAAACGAGCAGTAAATCGGTCGTGCGATGTGCTTCTTCCCATTGGAACGGTTTTGACACACGCGCATTCAGCAACTCTTTCGCTTTGTCCAGCTGACCATGGCGCAAATAAAGACGCGCATCGATATTATTAATGCTTAACTGCAGGTTTTGCGACTGGCTCCAGCGCAGCGCCTCCCCCGCTTTCCCTAAATTGATCAGGTTTTCGGTATATAAACTATTAATAAGATGGCGTTCTGTATCAGTCACTTCTACTTCATTCAATAGGCTAATTGCCTGCTGTAAATGATGTTCCGCAAAAACCGGCTGAAGGGTATCCAAATAAATATTGGCCAGCCCAAACTGCGAACGCATTAAAAATAAACGGTTCTGCTGCAGCTGCGCTTTTATAAAGCATTCATTATATGCATTTTTTGCCCGCTCATACTGCGCACGGTAACGCTGGCATTCCCCTTCATAATAAAGAAGCTGATAAGGTTTTTCTTCAATCGCAAAATCTTTCAGCCGTTCGAGTAAAAATTCAAATTGCCCCGCTTCAATAAACTGTGGTGCAAATTGCATCAGCAACTGGATGTAGTAGCGGTTGTTTTTCAGCTGGGTTGCATGTGTGACAGCTAATACACCTAAATTTTGATTGGCATAATACCGGGCTGCCTGTTCATGGAATTCCTCATGCAAATCCGGATAGTATTCACTTAGCCGCTGCTGTAGAAACTGTTGAAACAGTGCATGGAAACGGTATTTTGTTCCCCCTGCCAATGGTGTTATAAACGCAAGATCATCCAACTTTGGCTTCACTTGCTGAATCCATTCCATCCCATACAGTTCCGTAATGACATCAAGGGAAATAACTTGATGAATGCCAAGCTTTAAAAGCTGAAGCTGCAGTTGCTCGTCCAGCTTATCGAATACTTCCGCAGAAAGGTAAGCAAAGAAATTCCCGACCGACCCTTCCGCGATATCTATTAGCTGTTCCTGACTATATTTCGCTTTATAGCCAAGCAGCATGATCGCCATCGCCCACCCTTCAGTCATTTGCATAATAAATTCGCTTTGTTCGTCCGTTATTTGCCGGTCAAAAAAAGCTTCAAATAAATATTGAACATCTTCTTCTGCAAAAGTAAATTCCGGCTCTAAACACTCAATCAGCTGATTATTCATACGAAGCGTCAACAAACAGCTCCACTCAGGCATTTTCCTTGTTGCGACTATGATATGGAGGTTGGCAGGTAAAAATTGAAGCAGCTGATTCATAATGTAATTGATCGGAAATACGTGTGAGACATGGTGATAATCGTCCAGTACAATTAAAAAGGGTTCTTGTATATGGTACAGCTCATTGGCGATTTGTTTTGAAAGCTGCAGTAACTCTTCCATATTATGAAACTTTAATGTCTCATCCCAGCCTTTTAATTTTTCGCCGAACGACGGGAAATGCTGCTGAATACTATAGATAAAATGACGTAAAAACGGAAATATCGAGTCATCATCCGGCGTAATCTGATACCAGGAGGATTTTGTTTTCTGATCGTTTAAAAACTGGCTAATAAGCGATGTTTTCCCGTAACCTGCGCTACTATGTAAAATGGTACACTTTGCATGCGGCCAATCCGAAAGCTTTTTCATTAACTTTGCTCTTCTTAAATAGTTATTGACTGGTGTCGGAGGTATAAGTTTCGAGACAAAGATATGTTGCTCCATGCTTCCCACCCCATCTGTAATTAATTACAAACATATTATCATAAAGCAGAAAATTATTCTTTAAAATACAGAATTTATATAAAACTTGACTAATATATAGTATATTAATCTTTCATGTTGAATATTATAACTATTTAAGAAAAGAAAAAATCTACTAAGTTACATTAGAGAATTTTGTAAGACATTAGCGATTACCATTAAACCATAGAAGAAATGGCCAATTATGTATGAAAACCTGTATGAAAACGAGTTAAATAAATAGTAATTTCATAGAAATGAAAGCGAAACCAATGCCTATAAATATAGATCTCACGGCATTTATCGCCACTTGTTTAAGTTGGTTTCCTTTAAAAAAGTACTTTACTTAATTTTCTGAATATTTTATAATTATGAAAAGGAGTTGATACACATGCCAAACTATACTTACATTGCATCTGACGAAAATGACGTATCTTACCTATACGAAGATAACAGTGATTGCTACGATCTAGATTGCTTTGACGACAATGATATTTAAAGGAGTATTCATACGACATGTACGGAATTAAATCGATAAAGGATGTGGCGAATAACTGATTATCGCCACATCCTTTATTATTTTACATATTGAATAAGCCAGTTCGGCCCTTCCGCACTCATCGATATACCGATAAAGCCTGATTTTAGAAGCTGCTGCTGTGCCTCTGTATTTTCCATTGGGACAAGTCGTTCTTCAGTCCACTCATATTCCTTATAAGGAAGTGACTTCATAAATACATAGCGCAGTTTCCCGCCATACTTCAGCTTCAATGCTGCAATATGCATATGTTGCGAAAACTTGTCCTTCAAACTTGCGATATTGCCCGGCATGACCGTTGCACAAACGGTATTAAATTTCGATTCATCCACTTGCTGCATAATGATGTCTGCCATCGTACGCTGCAAACGATAACCGCGATAATCCGGATGCACATTGGAAATTTCCTGATACAGTACTTTTCGCAATTCATCCTCTGTTTTCAAGCCAATATCATAGCCTAAATGTTCTTCATCTATCATCGGTTCCAGCAATGCCCGGAATGCGATTAATTTTCCTTCAACGAAAATACCGATCATCAGTCCGTTCCCGCTTAAAATAAAGCTCAGTTCTTCATTATCAAGCGGCTGCAATATTGCTTTGTCCGGCAGTGCATCGATTACTTCCTGCTGCAAAGTAATTAATTCCGGAATATGTGTTTCATCCAATAAGTAAACTTCATATCGTTCATTTCCTAAACATCCTGACGCAATCATTTACTGCACCACACTATGGTCACGTGTTAATTCCGCTAAAACCGCTTCGTCCACATCGACACCTAAACCTGCACGTTCATTCAACTGAATATACGGGACTTTATATTGAAGGTTTCCGATATCTTTTGAGAATTTTAACGGTCCTGTTAATTCCACACTCGTAAATACTTTGTTCGAAAAGGCAACATGGAAACCTGCCGCTGAACCGACCGAAGACTCGACCATTGAACCAATTTGGCATTCAATTCCCGCCATTTCCGCCATATGTGCAAGCTTTATCGCAGGATACATTCCCCCGCATTTCATCAATTTAATATTCACTTTGTCCGCTGCACGCTTTGCAATAATTTCGCGCATTTCACGTACACCGCGTAAACCTTCGTCAATCATGACAGGAATCGATGTTTTCGATTTAATTTCAACCATGCCATCAATATCATCCGCACGTACCGGTTGTTCAAGCCAGTCGATGTTCAACTGCTCCAGCTCACGAACTGCTTGCATCGTCGTTGAACTGTTTACCCAACCTTGGTTGACATCAACGCGAATGGCAATTTCATTTCCTACACGTTCACGCACTGCTTTAATGCGGGCAACATCACTCGCTACATCGCGTCCGACTTTCATTTTGAATGAGTTGTATCCCATTTCTACACGTTCTGCCGCTTCATTTGCCATCTTTTCAGGTGTTCCGATGCTTAACACATGTGTAATTGGGAACTTCTCATAGTAACGCCCGCCTGTTAACTGATAGGCAGGTACACCAAGTTTTTTCCCTGTCAGATCAAAGCAAGCGATATCAATTGCCGCTTTGGCAGCCGGTGCACTGTAGATGAGCGCATCCATTTTGGCATGGATCTTTTCAAAATTCATCGGGTTTTCCCCAATCATTGCTGGTGCCAGCGTATTTTTTAAAACAGCATAAGTGCCTTCCAATGTTTCACCTGTCACATGTTCATCCGGCACTGCCTCACCCCAGCCGACTAAACCGCATTGTGATGTCATCTTTACAATAATCGACGGCATGTTCGGATAAGTTCCGTAACTTACGATAAATGGTTCAATTAATGGTAATTCAATATTAAATAATTCAATTGTTTTAATTTGCATCTTTGTTGTTCTCCTTTATTACTCCGGGCGTTTAATTGTGAATTGCTCACCGATTTTTGCATAGTCATTTCCAGCAAGACGACTGATTGCGCCAAGTCCTGCCGGATCAATTCGACCATCTTCATACAGAGTTTCTTCTATATGATAGTATACGACTTTACCGATGATCAGGTCGCAGCCTGCAGTTTCATCATCGCCGCCAAGTTCCAGCGCTTTTTCAAGGACACATTCAAGGCGGACTTTCGCTTCCTTTACACCTGGAACATCAATTTTGTCACTCTTTACTAATGACATTCCAGCAAGTGCTACTTCACTTTCATTTGACGGTAAGTTAGCTGCAGTTTCATTTACTTGCTTTACATTTTCAGTATCGACAATATGTACAACAAATTGCCCTTTTTCAATAATATTTCTTGCCGTATCTTTTTTCTCCCCTTTTTTCCGTTGGATACTTACCGAAACCATCGGAGGATTTGAAGACACTATATTGAAGAAACTAAATGGTGCAGCATTTACGACACCTTCTTCAGAAACGGATGTAACAAAAGCGATCGGTCTCGGAATGATGGAACCAATCAAAAATTTATAATTTTCACGTTCGGATAATTGTTTCGGATCTATTTTTTTCATAAAAATTCGCCTCTTTTCTTATCACTAATTTGACTTTAGAGAACAGAACGTAACACGTCAATTAATTTATTTGACCATAAATAAGGAACAAGGATTTTTATACATATCCCTCCAGTTCCATTTTTTATGTGATTTTAAAGCCATTTTCACAGGCTTTATTTAAGTAAATAAAACAAAAAACTCTTTCATACTCTAAAAATTTTTCTTTTTTAATCATAATTCTTCAGCGTAACTTCAAAAATTTCATTTCCTGCAATCTGTTATAAACAGTTTCAACATACTTAATAAAAATTAGTAAAGAGAAAGGTTTTCTGGACTAACTCCCCCTCAAAACGTTGATTTATCAATGCATAAAGCATATATCGAGTTAATTCCATGTGTATTAGTAACTGTTATATTATGAGTTCAAAAGTATTTTTAGTAAATTTCTTTTATGCATTTAAGAGAAATTATGGGTACAACTAAGTATTTTTAGTTATTTAAATAGAATTTATTATAGTTTACAATATTATCCTCCCCTTAATACATTGTTATATTGAACAAACACTCAACCCTTGAGAAACCTTGATTTATCAACGTTAAAGCGCCATTTAACCATCAAAAAATATTTACTTTAAGTACAGATTTGTTACCCAAAAGAGAAATATATGTTTTTTCGAGATAATTTATTTTAAGAAATTCTACTTGCGCAACATAATAAGTTAATGTTAAGTTATTGTACATGGACGTTCATACTTTAGACATAACTACTTCAAGTAGAGAAATGTCGTATAACCGATATTTATTTTTGTGTGAGGGGGAATATTTTTGAAAAAGAATCGTTGGTTAATTGCTGCATCAGCAATCGCTATTCACCTTTCGATCGGTGGAGCTTATGCATACAGTGTGTATAAAAATCCAATTGCTTCTGAGCTTGGATGGGATGCATCGCAAATTACAATTGCGTTTACAATTATGATGGGGTTAGCAGGTTTTGCTGCCGCACTATTTGGTAGTACAGTAGAAAAATTAGGACCGAGAAAAGCAGCAATGGTTGCCGCAGTACTCTTTGGTTTAGGTCAAGGTGGCGCAGGGATTGCAATCGCTATGGATTCGGTTGTCTTATATTGGTTAACTTACGGGTTATTAAGCGGTCTTGGAATGGGGATCGGTTATATCGCTCCAGTATCAACACTTGTTAAATGGTTCCCTAACCGTCGTGGTTTAGCCACAGGGATGGCTGTATTAGGATTCGGTTCAGGTGCTTTAATTACAGCGCCGGTTGCCGTAAACTTAATGGAGTCTTTCGGTATTTCAAACACTTACTTTATTTTAGGAATTAGCTATTTTGTATTAATGATGCTTGGTGCACTTTATATCGCTCCGCCTAAACCGGGCGAAGTAGAAGAAGCTGTTGCATCAGGAAAAGCAAAAACAACTGAAATTGCACAAATGTCTGCTCGTGAAGCTGTTCGTACAAAGCAGTTCTGGATGCTTTGGGCAATGCATTTAATTAATGTTACATCTGGTTTAATGTTGATTTCTGTTGCTTCTCCAATGGCGCAGGAAATTGCAGGTTTATCTGTAGCTGCAGCTGCAGCAATGGTTGGATTAATGGGCTTATTTAATGGTGGCGGTCGCTTACTTTGGGCAGCAGGATCAGATTATATCGGGCGTTCTAACGTTTTCGTTATTTTCTTCACGATTCAATTAATTGCCTTTATTACACTACCATTCACAACGAACGCTATTTTATTACAACTGTTCATTTTCTTAGTGGTTAGTTGTTATGGCGGTGGTTTCTCGAATTTACCAGCATTTGCAAGTGATTTATTTGGTACGAAACAACTTGGTGTTATCCACGGATATTTATTAACAACTTGGTCACTTGGTGGGATTTTCGGTCCACTAATTGCATCAACTGTTTATGAAGCTGCAAATAGCTATGTACCATTGTTTTACTTATTCAGTTTCTTAATTGCAATTTCATTAGGGATTTCTTTATTAATGCGCTCGAATGTCAACAAAATGAAAAAACAACGCGCAAAGGAAGAAGAAAGTACAAAACACAAAGGGAAACAGGGAGCACCTGCTCATTCATAAGGGGATTATATAGAGATGAAACGGAAGTATCCAACTTTCGTTTCATCTCTTTTCTTTTTTAGTTTCTCTCATTTTTGCGGGTATTTTCTCTATTACTCTTGAATTTAAGAGTGTTACAATTACTTTAAGGGATGTTTTTTCCAGGGGGGATGTTCATGAACCGTCAACATTTCAGTGTTATTTTAGGGGGCATTTTATTTTTAGCTGTTGCAATGGGGATTAGCCGCTTTGCTTTCACACCGATTTTACCGTTCATGCGTGTTGATGAAAACTTATCGTTTTCACAAGGCGGTTGGCTCGCATCAAGCAATTATATAGGGTATTTCATCGGAGCTTTAGGTGCCGGCTTTGTTTACAAGTCAAAAAAGAACTTTCTATTAATAAATGTATTTCTGAATGTGTTCTCAATCATTTTAATGGGATTGGTTGAATCTTATTTAATCTGGATACTTTTACGTTTTATCGCCGGCTTAACGAGCGGCTTCATATTTGTTCTTACATCAAGTATCGTAATGGATTATTTAGCGGCAAATTTATTAACCCACTGGAGCGGCTATTTGTTTAGCGGAGTTGGATTGGGTATCGCGTTATCAGGACTTTTCGTACCATTCTTTGAAGCAAGCTTTAACTGGCAAGGGTCCTGGCTTGGGCTTGGCGCATTATCTGTCTTATTTTTAGCAACGACAATCTTTTTATGGCGAAAGTTAAGCGTTGCGAATCACATAAAGGAACCAAAGTCTGCTGACAACAATATTTGGCGCGGGTTTATGCCATGGCTGATTATTGCATACGGCTTGGAAGGACTCGGCTATATTATTACAGGCACTTTCTTAGTCGACATTATTTATAATATCGAATCACTGCGTGCCTATGCCGGATATAGTTGGGTACTTGCCGGGCTGGCTGCTATTCCGTCGGCACCGATCTGGATGAAATGCATGTCTCGCTTCTCTACGGTTTCGATGATGACTACAGCCTATTCCTTGCAGATTATCGGCATTCTGCTTCCTGTCTTATCACAATCTGCATGGAGCGTATTAGTGTCGGCGATGTCGTTTGGTTTTACGTTTGTCGGACTCGTAACAATGTCGACTGCCTATGCCAGACAGCTGTTTCCAAAGCAGAGCAACTATGTCGTATCGATACTGACTACGTTCTATGCTATCGGGCAAATTATCGGACCGGTAATCGCATCTCGTCTGGAAACTCATTTTCGCACGTTTAAAGCCCCCCTGCTGTTTGCAGGAGGTACCGTTACAGTCGCGCTTGTATTATTACTGGTAGGGTATTTCTACAGCAGAAAAAGTCCTGTACATCTAACTGCGAATATAAAATATTGAACCTCAATCACATCTCATGAAATATGGAGGTGTGATTTTTTCCGTTTCCCAAAATAATTTACCCCCTATCCCGATTAATGTTAAGATACCGATAACATTGTACTTCGGAGGACATCCTATGGAAGAAAAACATTATTCAATCGGCGAGGTTTCCAAACTGACGAATATCTCTATACAAACATTACGCTACTACGATCAGATCGGCTTATTCAAACCTTCCCATGTCGATCCTAAAACAAATTACCGCTACTACAAAGACTCACAATTTTACCATTTGGATATTATTAAATCATTGAAATATATCGGTGTCTCATTGGAGGAAATTAAAGCAGCGCAACAGTTCACCCCTGCCGAACTTCTCTCCTTTTTGAAGCAGCAGGAAAGTGTCATTGAACAGCAAATGAATCGCATGTACGAAATTCAGCAGTCCTTATATAAAACGAAAAGGCAGATGGAAGAACAGCTGGCGATCGATGTAATGGATACGGTCTATTTCAAAAATGAAGAATCGGTCCGTATTTTATCGATTAAAACAAATGAACTGACGCCGTACTATATTCCAAATACGTACTACAGTTCCTTAATTAAAACATTGGAAGTTGAAAACAGCTTGCTGAGCAATCGGTATGGATGCATTTTTCCTTACGAGCAATATGACAGCCTGGATGAACTGCATTACAGTCATGTTTTTACACCGCTCATCACAGACCGGTATATTACCCACTTAACAACTGATATGGACGTGAAAACGATACCTGCAGGACGCTATGTATGCATTGCGTTCATTTTTGAACGGGACACGTATTTAACACAATACCAGAAGCTTTATCATTATATAGAAGAGCATCATTTACAGGTTGTTCCGGTTGTCTATGAAATCTTCATGCCTCTTAACTATTCTCCAAACGAAGAGGACCAGTTCATCGTGGAATTAAAGATTAAGCTGCTTTAACTAAATTTAACATTTACTTAAAACAGTTCTATTGACTCTATAGCTACTGTAGGGTTTATGTTAAGAAGTGCGGATTAACGATTTTTTCACAACTTAATAAGGAGCAATAAAAATGAAAGACTATAAAATAACATTAGGGTTACTATTATTAAACCTGTTCATCGCCTTTCTAGGAATCGGTTTGGTTATCCCGGTACTCCCTACTCTAATGAATGAACTGCAGTTAAGCGGCCAAGTTATCGGCTATTTGACAGCAGCATTCGCAATTGCACAACTGATTGTTTCACCACTCGCTGGTAAAGCGGTTGATAAATATGGACGTAAAATTATGATCGTCCTCGGATTATTTATTTTCGGTATTTCGGAATTTCTATTCGGTTTAGGGAAAACGATAGAAGTTCTTTTCATTTCCCGTGTGTTAGGAGGGATCAGTGCGGCGTTTATTATGCCTGCTGTTACGGCCTTTATTGCGGATATTACGACAATGGAAACACGTCCAAAAGCACTTGGCTACATGAGTGCGGCAATTAGTACTGGTTTCATTATCGGCCCCGGCATCGGCGGATTTTTAGCCGATTTCGGTACTCGTGTGCCCTTCTACTTTGCAGGAGCACTCGGTACAACAGCAGCAATCTTATCGATTATTTTACTGCGTGAACCGGAACGCAATGCGGAAAACACGGAAAATGCACCGGTTCAAACATCCGGGTTCAAACGCATTTTAGAACCGATGTACTTGATCGCATTTATTTTAATTTTTGTCGCATCATTTGGACTCGCGGCTTTCGAATCGTTCTTTAGTCTGTTTGTCGATCATAAATTCGGGTTTACCCCTATGGATATCGCAATCATTATTACAGGTGGCGCGATTTTCGGAGCAGTTGCGCAAGTAGTGCTGTTTGACCGGCTTGCACAAAAATGGGGAGAAATTAAACTCATTCGCTACAGCTTGATTTTATCGGGCATTCTCGTATTTTTAATGACTGTTGTCAGTTCATATTTTGCTATTTTACTTGTTACATGTATCGTCTTCATCGGCTTCGATTTATTCCGTCCTGCCGTTACGAGTTATTTATCAAAAATTGCCGGCAATGAACAAGGTTTCGTCGGGGGCATGAACTCGATGTTCACAAGTTTAGCGAATATTTTCGGTCCGATTTTAGGCGGGATGTTATTCGATATTGATATTAACTACCCATATTACTTTGCAACGGTTGTCATCTTCTTCGGTATTCTGTTAACATTAATTTGGAAGAAACCTGCATCGTATATGTAAATTTTTTCTGTCTTTTGCAATGGATTTATCTGTTTTACAAGTAAATTTGCTTAAGGAGGATTTCATCATGACAACAAAATCAAAATCAGAACAACTTATTTCAACTACGGAAAAATTCGGGGCGCATAACTATCACCCACTTCCGATCGTAATCGAAAAAGCAGAAGGTTCTTGGGTGACAGACCCTGAAGGCAATCGTTATTTAGATATGCTTTCCGCGTATTCTGCCTTAAACCAAGGTCATCGCCATCCGAAAATTATCCAGGCATTAAAAGATCAGGCAGATGCTGTGACACTTACGTCACGTGCTTTCCATAGTGCGACATTAGGCGTGTGGTATGAAAAGGTCAGTAAACTAACGGGCAAAAATATGGTGCTGCCGATGAATACAGGCGCTGAAGCTGTCGAAACGGCCATTAAAACAGCCCGTCGCTGGGGATATGAAGTAAAAGGCATCGAAGCAAACAAAGCGCAAATTATTGGCTGTAACGGCAATTTCCACGGTCGTACAATGGGTGCTGTGTCTTTATCCTCGGAAGGGGAATATAAGCGCGGATTCGGTCCGATGCTGGAGGGCTTCACATTAGTTCCTTACGGAGATATTGATGCATTGAAAGAAGCCATTACACCGAATACAGCGGCATTTATCGTCGAGCCGATCCAGGGAGAAGCAGGTATAATTATCCCGACAGAAGGCTTCTTAAAAGCAGCGTTTGAACTATGTAAAGAAAATAATGTTCTGTTTATTGCAGATGAAATCCAAACAGGTTTATCACGGACAGGAAAACTGTTTGCCTGCGAATGGGAAGATGTTACACCAGACGTCTATATTTTAGGTAAAGCGCTAGGCGGCGGTGTTTATCCGATTTCCGCAGTTGTCGCAAATGAAGATATCCTTGGTGTTTTCAATCCAGGTTCACACGGCTCGACTTTCGGCGGTAACCCGCTGGCATGTGCCGTATCGATTGCAGCGATTGATGTATTAATAGATGAAAAGCTGACAGAGCGTTCATTGGAGCTTGGCGACTACTTTAAAGCACAGCTTCAGACAATTGAGAACCCGGTGATCAAAGAAGTGCGCGGGCGCGGTCTTTTCATAGGCGTTGAGCTACACGAATCAGCTCGTCCCTACTGCGAAAAGCTGGCAGAACGTAAATTACTTTGCAAAGAAACACATGACACAGTAATCCGCTTCGCCCCACCTTTAATCATTTCAAAAGAAGACTTAGATTGGGCAATCGAGCAGATTAAAGATGTTTTTAGTGAATAAATAGTATATTAAGAGGGCGCTGTGTTATGCATAGTGCCCTTATTTTATTGATGGTTAAGCAAAGGAGACTTATGATGAAATCACTTTATATTACAGGCTACCGTCCACATGAACTGGGGATATTTAATGACAAACATCCTGGTGTCCCGGTTATTAAAAAGGCACTGGAAAACCAGCTGCGCATTCTTATAGAAGATGGGCTAGAATGGGTCGTGATCAGCGGCCAGCAAGGTGTTGAAACATGGGCGGCACAAGTTGTACTTGAACTTAAAAACAACTACCCGGAACTCAAATACTCCATTATCACCCCATTCTTGGAACAGGAAAAGAATTGGAATGAGCATAAACAAGAGACCTATATGCATATAGTAAGTAAGGCCGATTTTGTGACAAGCGTGACGAAGCGCCCTTATGAAGCTCCATGGCAGTTTATCGAAAAGGACAAGTTTATTATCGATAACACGGATGCGACATTGCTCGTCTACGATGAAGAAAATGAAGGGTCCCCAAAATATGTGCTTAGCCTCATCCAAAAGTATATGGAACAGCATGATGAATATGAGATGTTGATGATCAATGCTTATGATTTACAAATGGTGGCTGAGGAAATGCAGCAAGGAGATGATTGGTAAAAAATATGCAAATGTCTAAATTTAGTAAATATTCTGATTACAGCCGTTCGTTTTGGGGTATAATATATTAAACAAATTATATTTTACTATTCAAGGAGGCCACATTATGAACCAATTGACGATGATTAATGAAACAACACCAATTAATATCGCGCACCATACGTATAAACGTGAGTGCCGATATACTAGAGGCATCAACATTCCCCTTGCAGATATCGAAAGAATTTTATACGGGTTGAGCGATGATGCGCTTCACTATTTTGAGTTCCATAATATCGCTAAAGAGATTAAGCAAGGAACATTATTAAATGGCTATGCGGGTCTTGCAAATATTATTTCAGACTATTATAAGAACGAAAAAAATATAGAAATTCCTGAACTGACAAACGGTCGCGATTTTTATGTAAAAATAGTTTAACAAAATTAAGGGGATGACTTCCTAAGTGAATACCAAAAACAACAACGTCTAAAGTATCCTATTTGGTTCGGTGCTTTCGGCGTTGTTTTACATATTGGGAGATTCAGCAAATAGAATTTTCTAAAAATTTGTTTAATAAAAGTATTGACTTTCTAATTGATAAAGATTATCATTATCATTGTAAGGTTAGTAAAACCTTTTCGATACTGTTCCCCCCAGTTCAGATTCGAAACTCATTAATTACTTTTCTCATATTTCGAAAAGATAAAAGGATTTATCTTTTCTCCTGAAAGAATGGCAAATCCCCTCACACGATTTGCCATTTTTTCATGAAAATTTGGGTATACATATATTAAAGGAGATGATTTAGTTGGAATTCCGCATTGAAAAAGACACTTTAGGTGAAATTCGTGTACCAGCAGATAAAATTTGGGGTGCACAAACACAGCGAAGCAAGGAAAACTTCCAAATTGGCACAGAAAGAATGCCAATCGAAATTATTCGTGCCATGACTATTTTGAAAAAAGCAGCGGCCATCGCCAATAATAATTTGGGCAAGCTGTCCGATGTGAAAAAAAATGCGATTGTGGAAGCAGCCGATGAAATTCTTGCTGGCAAATGGGATGAACACTTCCCTCTTGTCGTTTGGCAAACAGGCAGTGGTACACAGACAAACATGAATGTGAACGAGACGATTGCCCACTTGGCGAATGAAAAGCTGACGGTAGCCGGCTCGGATGAAAAAGTTCATCCAAACGATGACGTCAACAAATCACAAAGCTCGAATGACACATTCCCTACTGCGCTACATATTGCTGCAGTCGAAATCGTAGAGAACTACTTAATGCCGCGCTTAAAGCTGTTACAGGCGACATTGAAAGAAAAAGCGCTAGCGTTTAACGATATTATTAAAATCGGTCGTACGCATTTACAGGATGCAACACCGCTTACACTTGGTCAGGAAATTGGCGGCTGGCACCATATGCTGTTAAAATGCGAAAAAATGATTATGGTGAACACGCAGTTCATGAAGGAGCTTGCGATTGGCGGTACTGCAGTTGGTACAGGCATTAACGCCCATCCGGAATTCGGTGCACGTACAGCTGCAGAAATCAGCAAACTAACAGGCATTGAATTCACATCTGCGGAAAATAAATTCCATGCACTGACAAGTCATGATGAAGTTGTGACAGCACACGGTGCATTAAAAGCATTGGCGGCGGATTTAATGAAGATTGCCAATGATGTACGCTGGCTGGCAAGTGGTCCGCGCTCGGGTATCGGTGAGATTACAATTCCTGAAAACGAACCAGGTTCATCAATTATGCCAGGTAAAGTAAACCCGACACAAAGTGAAGCGATGACAATGGTCGTGACACAAGTTGTCGGCAATGACGCAACAATCGCTTTCGCAGCTTCACAAGGGAACTTTGAATTGAATGTATTCAAGCCAGTAATCATATACAACTTCCTGCAATCAGCACGTCTGTTGGCCGATTCGATGAAATCGTTCAACGACAATTGCGCAGTCGGTATCGAGCCGAATATGGAAGTATTGGACGCTAACCTGAAAAATTCATTAATGCTTGTTACTGCGTTAAACCCGTATATCGGTTATGAAAATGCGGCGAAAATCGCAAAAACGGCGCATAAAGAAGGCACAACATTAAAAGATGCGGCCATCGCATCAGGGCTTTTAACTGAAGAGGAATTTGAGCGTTACGTTGATCCAAAAACGATGATTTATCCAAATGCTGAATAATTTTTAACGATCCTACACAACCTTCCAACAAGTTTAGTCAATTACTTTTAGCCGGTAATAAACTATTGTTGAGGAGGTTGTTTTTATTGAAAAAAATCCAATTTGTAAAGGATGGTTATGAAATCGTCGTAAATATTCGCAGAAATATACAGAATGAAACTACTAAATACGTTGAAGCAGATGCCTATTATAATGATTTTGGCAATTACCGCATATTAGTTTTAGGAGATACTGTGGAAAAAGTAGTGGAACTTGCAACACATGAGCTTCTAACTAATCACCCATTTGAGAAAATCATATTAGATTATTAAGTCATATTTAAAGGGATGCCCCGAAAATAGTTTCAGGACACCCCTTTTTATTATAATAAATTTAAATACATATCAATGAGCTGGTCACCGTAAAAATAAACAATGATTGCGGCAATAGCAATTGATGGTCCGAACGGTACAGGGGTTTTGCGCCCTTTCCCACGGATTTTCAAAATGACGATTCCGACAATCATCCCGATCACTGAAGCTAAAAATAAGGTTAATAACGTATTGAATGTTCCTAATACCAAACCGATCAGTAAAAACAGCTTAATATCTCCGCCGCCCATTCCACCTTTAGAAATGATTGCGATTAATAGTAGAATTGAAAATCCGATTGCTGCGCCAGCAATACTATCCCACCATGGGTCAAGCGGCGAAAGAATTCTTCCAATAATTAGCAACGGCAGGAAAAACAATAATATTTTATCCGGAATAAGCATGTACGCAATATCCGAAACATTGATAATGACCAATAGCGAAATAAACAATAAAGCTACTGCCAATTCCCATGTGATGCCGAGCTGCCATGTAGCAAATGCAAACAGCAGTCCTGTTACAAGCTCGGTAAAAGCGTAAATCGGCGATACTTTCACACCGCATGTTCGGCATTTTCCTCGTAAAAATATGTACGAAAAAACAGGTACGAGTTCAAAAGCGCTTAAACGTCGATTGCAATGGACACAGTGAGATGGCGGTGTCACAATCGACTCTTTTTTCGGTACCCGTAATCCGACTACATTGTAAAACGAGCCGAATACCAAACCAAATATTCCCGCAAATATTGTATACATAATCTCCATTTTAGATGCTCCTTACTTGTACCTGCTATATATCAAGTGGTTGATTTCCATTTTGGGTCGGACGCTTTCTAGTGTCAACTCAGCTCCCCATGAGAAACTTAATCCTCAGTTTGGGGCAGATTATCCTCACTTGATACAGATTAATCCTCAATAACGGTATCTTAATCCTCAATCGTGAGTCTATAATCCTCAAATGCATTTTAATCCTCACTTTCAAAGGGGACACTATGCAACAACTTAGAACAGAGGCAGTGACTTTTAATTTTTACACAATTATATATTCGAATAAATGCCTACTCGTAGTAGAAAGTAGTAACTTGAATATCGGCTGTTACGATTTCTGATGCTTCTTCTGTAAATTTGTCTTCTTCACCCGGAAGCGCGAAATTAATAATGTCAATCCGCATGACGCGTTCTTTGTTTTCAATTTCTTCAATGAACTGCAGCAAGTTTACATCATTTGGCGCAGCAACATTGATGTTAAATGTAACGAACTTCAGTGAAGGCGGCAATGTTTCTACAGCGATTGTGGAAACGGGCAATTCCTCTGAAACTTCCGCGTCCTCCGTTTGGTCAGCACTCTCTGTTGATTCAGTTGCTGTCCCTTCTTCCGTTTCCGGTACAGAAAGCGGATCTTGAAGCCCTGAACTGGATACGAGAGCATTATAGTTGTTGAACTCGATGCTTTGAATACGCGAATCTGTTATATATTGTATTTCTTCAATGGATAAAATCAGTTCGTCAATTTCCCGGTTATCCGGTACTTTTTTACGTAAAGCAAATTCGTTTGCATTCGTCTCGGACTGCTGTGACTGGTCTGTTGCTATTGTTTCCTCCAGAACCGCAATTTCGTTATGAAGGCTGTTGATCTCAGAACGAATCATCTGTTCTTCATCCTGCTTTGGTTTGACGATATAGTAATACATTGCAAACAGCAAAGCCATCGCCAATGCAATTACAATGAGGAGTGTCCCGTTTTTACTACTTGAGATGGAATTCATTACTCTTCACCTCCAGCAGCTACGTGCAATTGATCAATTACAAGGAAAATTTCCACGCTATATCGCGGTACTTCCGTGAATTGCTGTGTATCATTAATCTCTTCATCAGTAGGGTTAAGTTCAAAGTTTTGAATTGTCCCCACTTGAACATCACTAAAATACGGGCTTTTTTCCAGCTGGCTTACATAGGTTGAGATAGCATTCAATGTCTCGAAATCAACCGCTACTTGTACGCCTGTCTCAGAAAATCCATAAGAACGTAAATATGTATCTGTCGGTAATAAATTTCGCGTCTCGATGATAATCGGCGAGACGCGATATGAAACACGCTCCACAAAAGCAACCGATTCTTCCAATGAACCTTTACTCCCTGTTTGCGATGAAGCTACTTCGGCATTTAATGTGTCTCTTGTCACCAATAACGAATCACGTTCCGGTACGGCACTTGCAATTTCGCTTTTCGCACTGAAATAAGTGATTGCCAGCAAGCCTATTGTTAATATCGATAAAATCCCAACTAAAATAAAGGCTAACTTTAAACTCGTCGCACCTTTTTCGATTTTAGGCAGAAGGTTAATATCCGGAATCATTCGTTAACCTCCTTTAAAGCAAGTCCGAGCAAAGTCGCATGCTTTGCTTTGCAGTTCGGAAAATGCTCGTTGATTACTTTATCATTGACAATGCTTACCGGTGTCGGCAGATTTTCATTCAACAGTGCCTCAATTGACTGCAGTAACGGATGATCTCCCATAACGACGATTTCATCAACTTCTCTTTCACCTTTATGGAGAGAGAATTTAAAGAAGTTCATCATACGGTCGATTTCCAATACCTGATCTGTAGTGGCTGTACGGAAATCATCCAAATTAGCTGTATAGTTAAATTCAACCTCGCCATTTTCAACAACATGTTGCTGCCAGTTGTCCGGATTCGTATCAATCGTCTGGAATCGCAGAAACTCTACTTCCCCGTTAGAATAAATGCAAATCGACAATTCATTGATTAACCAGTCCGTCACCAAATATGTACGGTTCGTATCGATGAACTGGATATGTTCAAGCAACCTTAAATTACATAGCGCCCGAATATCAGCCACTTGCGGATGCAAATGGTTGTCCAATAGGAGGCCGATCATCTTCCCGACCTCATCAGGCGGTGCGGCAAATAAAACAGCCTTCCCATCCCCTTCAATCGAGTCATGTATATCAATAAGGGGCTCCTGAAACGGCAGATGAATCGACTGACCCACTTCCATCTGCACATATTCCTTCAGGTTTTTACCGCTGATATCAGCAGGATGTTCGAATGTTTTTAATAAAATCGATGTATCCGGCACAAGGAAGCGCACATTTTGCTTTCTTCCGCCCCAGTTTTGCACATTTGCTTTAATCAGTTCATACATCGCCATTTCATCGAGAATAACCCCTTCTTGAACCGCAGTTTTCGGTAAGGGCGTTTCATAAATAACGGGCTGATCCACTGTTGCGCCTTTTAAAACGAGTGCACGCATTACATAATCACTAATGACAATGGATACATGCGATTTTCTTTTCATATTGAACATAGAGGGACCCTCCCCTTTAACCTTTAATGTAATGCCTTTTTTGAGAAGCGCCTGTTTAGATGGCGCAATCATCACTCAATGGAACACCCAAGCGCTGTTGGGTTGGGTGTTCTTTGGGGGATGATTATTTAAGATCGTCAATAGGTTATTTTTTGTTCTCAATTTTCCATTTTCCCTCTACAGCAGTCACATTACTATCATCTATTTTAAGTTCCTCTAAAGTAGTTGTTCCAGAAATAGTCAACGTTTTACCACTTTTAGTTATTACTCCCGCTGTCATCTTACCCGTAGAATCAACTGCTACCGGAGTAGTAACACTAGCGCTCCCTAGGTTTACATATTTGTCTCCAACTCCATTAGACCCATTCACAACAAATCCAGTTGTTGTTCCAGTATCTGCATAGTAAATCTGAGCAGCACTAACAATATTTGCTACATCTGCTTTTATTCCCTTTATACGAGAATTATCTATTATATTCCCAATAGCTGGAATTGCAATTGCCGCTACAATCGCTAAGATAACAATTACTGCTAAAAGCTCAACTAAAGATAAACCTTTTTCATTTTTAATACGTTTTTTTAATGTAATAAACATATTACTTCCTCCTTTATATTTTGTTTCGATTTTATTTTTGCACTGACGCTTTGTATTGCTTCGATGCCTCCTTGCAAAACGCCGTTTAATTTTTCCGTTTACATTTGTTCATAAAGACTGAACATCGGTAAGAAAATTGCCGCTACGATAAGACCAACTGCACCTGCTAATATCACAATCATTAATGGTTCAATTAGAGATTTTAAAGTATCGACATTTCTGTCTACTTCCTCTTCATAAAAATCTGCAATCTTCTCCAGCATATAATCAAGAGACCCTGTAGACTCACCAATTCTCGTCATACTCGTTACCATCGGCGGGAAAATCCAGCTCTTTTCAAGCGGCTCCGTTAACGTACTCCCTTTTTCTAGGCTTGTCCGTGCATCGAGTACCACTTTTCCTACAACGGGATTTCCGGACACTTTCTGTGAAATTGTCAATGCCTGCAAAATTGGTACCGCACTGCTAAATAGTGATGATAAATTGCGCGTCAATCTTGCAATCGCGGTTTTCTGCAAAAGCGGACCAAATATCGGCATCTTCAGCATCATATAATGGACGTTGTAATGAAACTGTTTATTATTCCGGTACAAGTACTGGAATAGAAACCCGCCAATTGCTGTGGCACCAATCGGCAGCCACCAATATTGTCTCAGCCACTCCCCTAACGCTACTGTCCATACCGTTAAAGTCGGAAGTTCGGCATCCATCGATTCAAAAGACTCAACAAACGTCGGGACAATAAAGATCAGCATAAAAAATACAACAACTACGATCATGACTAAAAGCATCGCAGGGTATGTCAACGTCGATTGCACTTTTTTGATTAAGCGGAAGGACTTTTCGTACGAGTTCGCCAGGCGCTCCAGCGTATCGTCGATATTCCCTGTCGCTTCACCTGACCGCATCATATTGACGAACAGCTCGGGAAAAGCTTTCGGATGCTTCCTTACCGCATCCGAAAATGGAATACCTGAACGAATATCCTCTTCCACCGCTTCAAGTGCCCTTCTCAGCGGCTTGCTCGTTGCCTGCTTAGCTAAAATATCGGTCGCTTCAACAAGTGATACACCCGCGCGGATCAGTGTCGCAAACTGACGGCAGTAAATAACAAAATCCTGTGTTTTTACTTTTTTGCTGCCTAGGCTGACTTCCATATGTAATAGACTTTTCGATTCTTCTATTTCACGAGGGTTTATGCCCTTTTCACGAAGCTTTAAAATGGCGGCTGCTTTATTCGCTGCATCAACCGTCCCTTTTTGCGTCGCTCCCATTTTTGTTCGTCCTACATATTTAAATACGGTCAACTGTAATCACCCACATTCAAATAGGGCCGTACTTCCTCCAACGAAACTTTTCCCGAAGAAACAAGCGCCTGTATGGATGTCTCTAATGTATGCATCCCTAATGCTCGGTTTGTCTGCATCACACTTGGGATTTGATGAATTTTTTCATTTCGTATCAAATTTGTGACAGCTGGAATACTTACCAGAATTTCTGTTGCGGCAACCCGACCCGCTTTATCTTTTCGAATGAATAATCGCTGTGAAATAATTCCTTGCAATACATTTGCCAATTGTATTCGAATCTGCCCTTGCTGATGCGGCGGAAACACATCGATAATCCGGTCAATTGTCGTCGGTGCACTTGATGTATGGAGTGTAGCAAATACTAAGTGACCTGTTTCCGCTGCTGTAATCGCTGTAGAAATAGTCTCTAAATCTCGCATTTCCCCAACTAGAATAATATCCGGATCTTGACGGAGTGATGCACGCAGGCCATTCGCAAATGAGCCGGTATCAATTCCGACTTCCCGCTGATTCACTACCGATTTTTTATGTGAATGCAAATATTCAATCGGATCTTCCAGCGTAATGATATGCTTTGATTTTGTTTCATTAATATAGTCAATCATTGCTGCGAGCGTTGTTGATTTACCTGAACCTGTTGGACCCGTTACTAAAATGAGCCCTTGAGGTTTTTCAGCCAAATCGTACAGCACTTTTGGCATATTCAATGATTCAATTGACGGGATCTGACTCGGAATGAGACGAGCAGCGATTGCCCCGACATTTCGCTGATGGTACGCATTTACACGGAATCGGCAAAGATCTTCCAATGAATAATTGAAATCCGTTTCACCCTTTTCCTCGAATTCCCTTGCTTTGTAGGCAGGTATTAGGTCTATCACCATTTGCTCAATCATTTCTGCCGTTACAATTACATCGCCATACTGCTTTAATTGACCATTTACACGATAAACAGGAGGGATGCCGGTAGTGACATGTAAATCGGATGCTTTTTCATCATACGCACGCTGCAGTAATTCCTGTATAGTCAATGTCATGTCCATTCCCCCTAATCAATCGTGGCCACACGCAGCACTTCTTCTGTCGTCGTGACTCCGGCCAGCACTTTCATTAACCCGTCCTGCAGTAATGTGTTATGTCCGGCATTTTGCATATAATCGCCAATTTCATAGCTACTTGCACCGTTTAAAATGAGATCTTTTAATCCGCGGTCAACAGGCAGTAATTCGTGAATAGCAAGTCGCCCGCGATAGCCCGTGTTTCCGCAAGCTGCACACCCGCGGCCTTTTCGTATCTTATTAACTTCCAATCCGTTGTTCGCAAAAATTTGTCTTTCCCGGATTGTTGGCTCTATTTCTGTCGTACAGTCCCGACAAATTTGACGTACAAGTCGCTGCGCCATTATTCCAACTAGGGAAGAAGAAATGAGAAACGGTTCTATTCCCATATCCTGCAGTCTGGATACCGATTCAATCGCACTGTTTGTATGCAATGTACTTAATACAAGGTGCCCTGTTAACGATGCACGAATCGAGATTTGCGCGGTTTCTAGATCCCGGATTTCCCCGATCATGATAATGTCCGGATCCTGACGCAAAATCGAACGTAATCCCGCTGCGAACGTTAAACCGACTTCTTCTTTCACTTGAATCTGGTTGACACCGTTTAACTGGTATTCAACCGGATCCTCAACCGTAATAATATTGACGCCTTCATTATTTAAGTTCGACAGTGCTGCATATAACGTAGAAGATTTACCTGAACCTGTAGGGCCAGTAATTAGCACAATACCATTCGGTTTCCCAATCATCTTCCTGAAAATTGCTTCGTTATTTTTCGTAAACCCAAGATGTGCTATGTCAGTTGCGGCATTGCTTATATCCAAAATACGCATAACGATTTTCTCACCATATACAGTCGGTAATGTAGAAAGGCGAATATCAACATTTTTAAATTCAATATTAACTTTAAACCGCCCATCCTGCGGAATCCGGTTTTCCGTAATATTCAGTCCGCCCATAATTTTTACACGGGCAGTCATCATATTCTGCATATACTTTGGAAGAGAACGCTCTGTTCGAAGCACTCCGTCGACACGATACCGTATTCTGTATTCGGTCTCATGAGGGTCAAAATGAATATCGGATGCACGCTGCGCAACTCCGTTATTAATGATCTGGTTTACAAGCCGTACGATAGCCGAATCTTCATCGGTAATTTCCTGCTGTACTTCCGGTGTGTTCACTTCTATTTCAGTTAACGCTGCATCCATCGAAGCCTGCAGATCATAGTATTTTGTAATGGTCCGGTACAGATCATCCTTCGCTGCAATACTTGTTTCAATTTGACAACCCGTTGCCATCCGTACTTCTTCTATAGCAAAATAATCCATCGGGTCTGCCATTGCTATGAGCAGCTTATTTTTATCCCGACGCACCGGCATAATATTCGTACGCTTCGCCAGTTCCCTCGGTACAAGCTGCAGCAGTTCCGGCGCGATAACATGGTTACTTAAAGTGATATGCGGAATACCTAGCTGAAACTCCAGTACTTCAATGAGCTGCTGTTCCGTCAGGATGTTCTCTTTAATGAAGAAGTCCCCGAGCTTTTCGTCCCGGCTTTTATTTTCAAGTGCATAAGTTAGCTGTGATTCGGTTATAACGCGCGACTCTAAAAGCAAGTCTCCTAAACGTTTTCTCGATTTCGCCTTCATATCTACGTCCCCCCTTATTTTGGAGTGATTAAATTTCCGCCTTTATCGTAATAGCTTCCAGGTGGAAGGTCTTCTTCTGCATCGCCTTCCGCGGAATTATTTGATGCGTCCGAATTCTTATTTTGAGTCCCGCTACTTGATGTGGTTGATCCAGTGTTTTGTGAATCGTTCGTTTCTCCATTTCCGTTTGTCGTGTCAGCATTCGGGAAACCGTCCCCATCTAAATCTACCTGATAGGCTGGGTCGTTGTTTAAGCTCTCTGATGATGGCTGCACTACCGGCTTTCTGGAAGATTTCACGATAATCCGGTCAACAGGCGGGTAATAGTCTCGGCTTACGAGCTTCTGCTCATCAAATGCCGTACGATATACCGAGACGCGTAAACCTTTTGCACCTTCCTGTATTTGTTCATTCTGTCCAATTGCCAAATCTGCTGAGTAACGTGTAATTGTGCGGGGCTGAATCTCTTCATCCCTTGATACCGTGATATCTACTTCCGTTTCCTTTGCCGGTGTATATACTTCAGTCTTTAGATTCCCTTCCTCCATTGTCAATTTCAGAACGATGGGATGGGATGAAGCATTTACGAATTTCAGATCCTCATTTGCAAGTAGGTCCACTTTCGCTTCCAAGCCAGGCTTTAAATAGGAAGGGATTGTATTTTGCGAATGACGCTCTACAATTTCCGCATTGCTATTCAGTGCGGCATTATATAAACTCGAGGCGACAAAATTAATGGCTTCGCGGTTTGCCAAGTTAATCGTATCTCCAAGCTTTTCAATCATCGAAAATACCATTTGCGGCTCTATTACCGTTTCATGCAAAGCAATAACGAGCTCATTAATCCCCATAGCCCCTTCCGGCATTGGTTCAATCGACAGCGAAATCCTGTCTGTTTCGAGAACCGTTAAATCAGTGACTACCGCTTCAACAGGAGCTGTTTTTAAATACGCAGCATTCAATTCGACACTGCTATACGTCGCCTCCGTATCCCAAGATGAAACATTACTAATCTCGTTTTTCACCGTCTCACTAGGGAAAACAGTTAAAGGAAGATGTACAGTCGGTGTCTCTTCCCAGAAGGCAAACCAGGACTTATGAACTTGATTCTCATAATTCGCGACTGTACTTTCGATATCGAACTGGAATGTGGAAGAGCTCACTTCGATGGAAGTCCCCCCACCAGTAACAGTCAGGTTTTGGGCATACCAGTCATTGACAGCCTCTGTCAGTATGGCTTTTAATTCCTCACCCTTCAAATCACCTGTTTCTATACCACCAATAGTTGAACCAACCGCATTATTATCGGCCGATGCAATGGAACTTGCTATAAAGTTTGGAATCCAAATTGATAATAGAACTGCCGCTAAAGTTGATGGGATTATTGACCTAAAGATAATTTTCATTTGCTCACTCCGTATAATCGCTCTAATTTAACCAGTATAATGAATAAGGTCTATGTAACTACTAAAATATATTGATATGATATATGAAGAATAAACAAAATTTATATACTTATTTTATACAAAAAGGTTATGGAAGATATTATAACTAATTCAATATATTATCTTGTATACCTTGTTTTATGTACTAATTTTTATCACTTTTACCAAATCTCTATTTATGATACTATTATAATACACGACAGATTACTTTATGACTATGAATTTTTTGTTAAATTATTAATTTTATTTTTAAATATTTCTATTTACCTATATTGTTTCATTTATTCATATTTACATATATAATTCGAATAGCATATTTACCGTTATTTATTCATTAATTTAAATCTATGAGAAAAGAGGAGGGATACGGTGAGATTCTTGAAGGAAGAACGTGGTGTTTCGTTAGTGGAAGTAGTGGCTTCCATTGTTTTGATTACGATTATTTTATTATCTTTTTTTAGTTTTTTTATACAGTCTAAAAAAACACATGTTGCTTCTGAATCCATTGTAGATGCTACATATATTGCCCAGCAGGAAATGGAAGAGCTTTACGGGTTTATTTCAAATCGAAATGCTTTCTGGCTCAACAACCCTGCAAACAAAGTTATTGAGTTAAGTAATGTAAATAAAAATTTTACCTATAAAGATGATATCGACTGTGGAATAGATTGTAAAAGATTTGTATTAACCAATGAAAATGATAACGGGATTCTTATATATGATGAAAGTGATTGGATTGAATTAGCTGCAAATACCCAATATCCTAATAATAATTTAGTTAATGTTATTGTAAGTGTACCGAAAGATAATAGTACCACTTCAGTAGTAATGGAAACTATTTTCCGTTGGGGGAATTAATTGATGAAATATTTAATAAAAAGGAATCGGGGCATGACTTTAGTTGAAGTTCTTGCCGCTTTAGTAATCACCTCTATTATCGCTATCTTTATTTTCAGTATTATTAATTCTAGTGCAAATCAAAATAAACAACAAACAGAAGAAACAGGAGATTTATTTAATATTTCATATGCTCTAAAAGTTATTACAAAGGACATTCGACGCTCAAAAGATGTAGAAATTGGTAGATATCAACTTAAATTAACATTCCCCGATAATAGAAATGTTAAATATGTTTTAGAAGGTAATCAGCAAAAAAAGGAATTAATTAAATATACTAACGATGTAAAAACAGAAACCCTTTCCGGCATAGGCTGTTTTAACGTTAGCATTACAGAAAACGTCATTTCTTTAGAGTTAGATAACAAAATTGATTGCTCCTCAAGTAAAAATACCGAAATTCATTTGAGACAGGAGTTATAATATGAAAAATATTCGTCAAGAACATGGGTATACAATGATAATTGTTGTATTTGCAATAGTTCTAATTTCAGTTATTGGACTGGGCTTGCTTACAATAAACGCTAATTCTTTACTAACTTCAAAAAATGAAAAAGTTGATCAGTCAGTATACTATATTGCAGAAGGTGGATTAAACGTTCAAACAGTAAAAATTATGGAGTTTGTTGATTTTGCCGAACAATTTACAATTCCAGCAGTAGCCCGATGCATTACAGATTCAAATGATGCTAATTGTTTCAATCCCAGTTATTTTAACGGATTATTTTTAAATTCTTTTGTCAGCAAATTGAAAAATCATATTACGACTGAATCTGAATTAACTTACGATAGTTTTAAAACACCGAATAGTGAAGCAAACTTCGTATTCACTTGTAAACAAGGTTCCACTTCTGAAATACCTTGTAAAGACTTTTCCCCCGATCCCGGGCAAAAACTTAGTGTGATTATCAAATCTACTGGGAATATTAGCGGAAAAACTCGTACAATTAAACAAGAGATTGAATTAGAATATATGCCTCAAATTAAATCAGGTGTATTAGATGAATCGGGGGAGATTACCGATAATTCTAGTAAATCTATTCCCATTAATGACTCACCAGAAAATTGGTGGGTATTACCTATTTATCAATTTGATTCTGAAGCTTCTATTCCTGATCTTAAAAATAATAATTGGACTATTAATGGCTTTGATCTTAGTGAAAATTGTAAAGGTAATACTAAAAACAAACCCGAATGCCAACGTGATTTAAAATTAGCAGCACATGATAAGAATAAATTAGAATTATTACAAAATAACTACGAAAATTATCGAAAAGGTTGTTCTAATCCAGAAATTAGTAAATCACATTTAAAGTTAGGCACTCACAAATTTGAGAATAATTCGGTATGGTATGTTAATGATATTCAAGAGAGCGGCAACAATAATAAAGATGATAAATATAATACAATTATAGATAACATAAATGATGCACAAGTAGATATTGTGATATGTGATACTAAGAAAGACAGTATATTTGATAAATTAGATTCTCTAAAAGCAACAAATACTGCTAAAATGAATATATATATCGTTTCAGATATTAAGAGAGAAACAAAAATCCAAAAATTAAAAATTCATAGCAATATTTTTTATGCTCCTAACTTTACATTTAATAAGCTAAATTCAAATAGTAATCATTTATGTACAAATTTCTTTGTAGATAAAATGGAGAAAATCAACGGGGCGGGAGTGACTCTAACCAATTCATGTTCTAAAGAAACCCCACCACCAATAAAAACTCCAGGTAGTTATAGTATTACTAAACCTATTAAATTTTATAAGATTATTCACACTGTAGAGATATAGTTATAATAAGAAGCTTTAAACAAGAGAAGACATGTTTAAGGCTTCTCTTAGAAGTACCCTTATCTCGCCATTATAGGTGTAGTTTTGTCCATTTAGTAATTTTTTTATCTCTTCGTCAGTTATCAATTCAGCTTTATAAGCATCTACAAAGAAATTTAATTCCTTCCATCACATTATTTTTAATAAGATTTTCATTTTCTAAAAACGAGTAGAAAGTCTTTAAAAACCGAATTCTTGCATTAAGATAACCATTTACAGAAAATCGATAGTGTTCTTCATAAGCTATCATTGTTGGCTTACGTACATTTAGAGCTTTTTTACCATTCAAAAAAACTGATACGAATGGTCATAAGTAAATTGTTGTACCTCTGCTTCCTCTTCAAAATCACGTTTATAAACTTTTCTACGCAAAAAAAATCACCCACCTCAACTAAATTAATAGTCAAAATAGGCGACAACGTTCTAATTCTAACGAGAATGTGGGGTAATCATTAGAACCATTTATTTAATTTATTTCCCCAACATGCATCGGATCAACACGCTTCGTCCCAATCATATTAAACAACACATTCAGGAAAATCGCCGTTACAGACCCAGCTACAATCCCATTCGAAGTCAAAATCGACATCCATGACGGAAGGTTTTCGAAAATGCCTGGTACTGTGGCAACGCCGATTCCTAGACCGACGCCTAGTGCTGCGACCATTGCGTTTTCCATTGATTTTGCGATTTCTGGTGCTAGCATTCTGACACCTTGTGTAATAACCATACCGAACATTGCAAGCATCGCTGCACCAAGTACTGGTGTTGGGATAATCGTAGTTAATGCTGCTAATTTTGGCAGGAATCCAAGTGCTACTAGCATACCGCCTGTAATGAAGATTACTTTGCGGTCGCGTACGCCTGACATTTGGATCAGTCCTACGTTTTGTGAGAATGTTGTGTAAGGGAAGGCGTTGAAAATACCACCGATAATCGATGCCAACCCTTCTGCACGGTACCCTTTAGATAAATCTTTTGAAGTTAAATCTTTTTTTGTAATATCACTTAATGCATAGTAAACACCTGTTGATTCAACTAGTGATACCATTGCCACCAATGTCATCGTTAAAATAGCAGAAGCATTGAATGTCGGTGTTGCTAAGTAGAATGGTTGCATAATGTGCAGCCAAGACGCTTCAACAACTGGGGCAAAATCCACTTTGCCCATGAATATACCGATTACTGTACCTGACACCATACCTAGTAAAATTGCAATCGCACGAACGAAGCCAACTGTGAAGCGATAAATTACTAAAATAACTAATAATGTAATAAACGCTAATGCCACATTTGAACCTGATGCAAAGTCTGCTGCCCCTTGTCCGCCAGCCATATTGTTAATAGCAACTGGAATTAAGCTGATCCCGATAATCGTTACAACCGAACCTGTTACAACAGGCGGGAAGAATTTAATTAATTTCCCGAAAAGACCACCGATTAACACGATGATAATACCCGATGCGATAATCGCGCCGTAAACATCACCTAAGCCGCCGCCAGAACCGATTGCGATAATCGGACTTACCGCTGTAAACGTACAGCCTAATACAACCGGTAAACCAATGCCGACTACTTTCCCTTTCCATACTTGGAACAGTGTTGCTACCCCACACATGAAAATGTCGATCGCTACTAAATACGTCATTTGTGCTGAACTGAATCCTAATGCCCCACCGATAATTAACGGTACTAAAATGGCTCCTGCATACATTGCCAACAAATGCTGAATCCCAAGCATTGTTGCTTTCGTGTTATTCATAAAAAGTTTTCCTCCAATATATGTGTACTCTTGCTGAGTCAATTTACATCGTCTAAACTTATTACCTTTTAAAAATGTGAGTTGCTAAATTAATCGTAAAATTCTACTTTGCCGTTTGCCAATGATTTAATATTTGCCAATGATTCGATGCGCATTCCTTGCTCGCGTAAAATTTTCCCGCCCTCTTGGAAGCCTTTTTCAATTACGATACCGGCACCGACAATTGTTGCACCGGCCTGGTTGGCAATGTCGATTAAGCCTTTTAATGCTTCGCCATTTGCTAAAAAGTCATCAATAATTACGACATTATCATCTGCCGTAATAAACTTATTTGATACCGAAATTTCGTTTGTCTCGTTTTTCGTGAATGAATGTACTTTTGATGTATACAGGTTGTCCGTTAATGTCAGTGATTTGCGTTTGCGTGCAAAGACAACAGGTGCACCTAGTGTTAATCCTAAAAATGTTGAAGGTGCAATACCGGATGATTCGATCGTCAATACTTTTGTAATGATTTGGTCCGAGTAACGTCTCGCAAATTCGTCGCCGATTTCTTTCATTAACAACGGGTCAATCTGATGATTTAAAAACGAATCTACCTTTAATACTGTATCT
The DNA here is from genome assembly GCF_900168685.1 of Solibacillus isronensis. NCBI lineage: Bacteria > Bacillati > Bacillota > Bacilli > Caryophanales > Caryophanaceae > Solibacillus > Solibacillus isronensis. Next base: position 148,988 of record NZ_FVZN01000011.1, read on the forward strand.
GAAAGCACTTGGCCCTCTTTTTCTATTTTTTCCTTTAAAAGCTTCATGATAAAAGCTCCTTCCCATTTGAATGTAAACAAAAAACTCGAAAGGCAAGCTCCCTACAATGAGTGGAGCAAGACTTCCGAGTAAGTTCAAAAGTAATAACAAATGTTTTGTGCAAATCTATAATAATTGGACAAATACATTCATTAAGCATGCTTCACTCATAGTCGGTTTATTTACGGTAAACCGGTAGAAACTTGCAAGCCTTATCCTTGCTATTATATGAGTGGCGAATATTTAATTTAACAATATGAATGTTCCAATTATAATCATGGAAATGATAGTTTGCAATAACATTTAAATAAAAAAATTATTCTTATTTTTCGGAAATTTGGTTAAAAAGTAAATTATATGTGGGATAATGTTCGGTTTTAGGCATTATTTTCTAATATTTTAGCTAAATTCTCTTTAAATTGTTCGAACTTCGAACCGTCCGCGCCAAAGTAGCTCATGCTGCGGGTAACGAAAATTGACACTTTTTTACCATCTTCATAAACCATCTCCGCGAATGGGCCGGTCTGTTCCAGTAATTGGACCTTTGTCACATCTTCATTAAAAATAGCTAACCGATCAGCATACCGCGCTTTAAATTGCTCATATGCGGCAGTCCCCTGCAAAATAATAATTTCCGGCTGAAACTCTTCTACCACTTCTTTAAAAATGAGATTTCCTCGCTCAAAATTAGCTGTATCCTCTTTTTTAGTTACTTTCGCTATATCCGTTGATTCCATCTGATACGTATTTAACGATGTATAAATGAGCTGTTCATGATGCTGGTTTTCCAGCCAGTTTTCAAACTGTAACGAGCCTTTAAATTCCCGAGGCGCCCCTTTAATTTCACTTAAGTAAAGGTCGTGGAAAAGCTCTCTGTTCACTAATGACTCCGCAAAAATCTGCTCGCTTCGGTCCTCCACTTTAAATAACGGCACCGCATGCGAACTTACTAGGAAAATACGAGATTTGTACGGGTTCCCCTTTGTAAGAAACGGTCGATACAACACATCTTCGCTATTTTCCGCTATTAACCACGGATATACTTTTTTATAGAAACCTTTTGAAATAGGCATGTTTTCACTTCCTTATTCTTCAGTGTTACTCAATTTTTGTTTCTTCTATAATACCACTCTTGCAGCCATCATACTCGAGGAAATTATTCCTCACTTTTGTACAAATTATCCTCAAACAGTCTAGCATAATCCTCAATCACTCTCACTTATTCCTCAATTCAGGACAAATAATCCTCATAAACAAAAAAACGCAATGTAAAGCCTCAAAGCTCACATTACGTTCCAGAAATTATTTATTCGATAAATCGCAGTCCTCTAAAGGAACGATTTTCGTTTTGTGTTTAAATTTATAGCCAAACCATAAAGCGGCAAACAGTGGTAAGCCTATATATGAAACGACAACACCGTACCAGTCAATTGTTCCGCCCATGAAAGCCATATAGTTTTGACCTAGCACGACAATCATACATAGGGCAAACGCAAATAGCGGACCGAATGGGAAGAATTTCGATACATATGGTAAATCACTCAATGAATGTCCTTGTGCAACATAGGCACGACGGAATCGGTAATGACTGATTGCAATCCCCAGCCAGGCTATGAAGCCGGACATACCGGAAGCATTTAATAACCAAATGTATACTACACCGTCACCGAAAAACGATGCCAGGAATGCTAATGAACCGACTGCTAATGTCGCTAACAGTGCATACATTGGAATACCGCGTGAAGTTACTTTCATGAATAGTTTCGGTGCTTTTCCTTCTACCGCTAACTGATAAAGCATACGGCTTGCTGCATATAACCCTGAGTTCCCTGCAGATAACATCGCCGTTAAAATGATCGCGTTCATAACAGAGGCCGCAAACGCCACACCTAAGTTTTCAAATACTAATGTAAATGGACTTGTCGCAATATCTTCTGATAAAAGACGTGAATCCGTATACGGGATAAGCAATCCAATTGCACCGATTGCGAAAATGTAGAACAGTAAAATACGCCAGAATACTGAACGTACAGCTTTTGGAATGTTTTTGCCCGGGTCATCTGTTTCTCCTGCCGTAACCCCAAGCATTTCCGTACCTTGGAATGAGAAACCGGCTGCAAGGAAAATACCGAATAATGCCAGGAAACCGCCATTAAATGGTGCGTCGTCTTTAACGAAGTTTGTGAAGCCGACCGGATCGTTCCCGCCTAAAATTCCGAAAATCATTAGGAAGCTCACAATGATGAAGACAATGACTGTCGCGACTTTAATCATCGCAAACCAGTATTCCGCTTCACCGAAAGCTTTTACAGAAGCTAAGTTAAATGATAAAACAACTACGATAAATAAAATTGTCCATAAAATTGAAGAACTTTCCGGGAACCAGTATTTCATAATTAACGAAACAGCCGCAATTTCTGCTGCAATTGTAATTGCCCAGTTGTACCAATAGTTCCAGCCAAGCGCAAAGCCTAATGCCGGATCCACAAATTTTGTTGCATACGTACTAAACGAACCAGAAGTTGGCATATAGGCAGCCATCTCCCCTAATGATGTCATTAAGAAATACACCATAACGCCGATCAGTGCATATGCGAGCAATGCCCCGCCAGGACCTGCCTGTGCAATCGCACCACCTGATGCTAAGAATAAACCTGTACCGATTGTTCCGCCAAGTGAAATCATCGTTACATGGCGACTTTTCAATCCTCTTTTCAGCTCGTTGTTGTTGCCGAGCTGATCTATTTTAATCTCACTCATGAATATAAAACTCCCTTGTTTTAGCCAATACTGTTGCAATAAGTGCGGCTTTTCATTAGCTGCTTTAAATTTTTAGCCAATTGAGGTGGTTTTTTAGCCAAATTTATATGTTTTTTAGCCAAATTCTTGTATTCTTTAGCCACTCCCCGCAACTTTTTAGCCACTCTCGCATAAATTCGTAAAAAGAAAAACCACCACAAGTTTTTGTGATGGTTATATTTACACCTCATCAAACTTGAAAGATAGCTCAACACATGCTCACACATGTGACAGTTCTGTTCCTTATCGAAAACAGCCCCAGCATTATTTTCAAGAAGAAAAATAACACTTCGGCAACCATTCCTTTCATAAAGCTTCACCGATTCTTCTTAATCTCAGCTATACTAGTCTTAATGATTGCGACCTCTACCTCATACATCTACATGAGGTAATGTTTTATTTAATTGATTAAAAGTCTAACATAACATTTTTTTGATAGCAATGGCTTCACCTTTATTCTGTTTTTTAAGAGTATTCACACTACTCAAAACTATATTACTAGTCAAAAGGAGAATTAATATGGACACAGAACAATTAAATCAAAATAGCAAAAAAATACTATCCAACCGAACACTCATCTATTTTATGGTTGCCGTATTTTTATTTGCGACAACATTACGTACACCGATTACATTAATCGGTCCAATTATTTCATTTATTCGTGACGACCTTGGGATATCGAACTTTCTTGCAGGCTTCTTAACGACTATCCCTTTAATTGCCTTTGCGGTCGTTTCACCATTTGCACCACGAATTGCGCGTAAGTTTGGGATGGAATGGACATTATTTTATTCCGTCATTCTGCTATGTGTAGGGATCGTATTGCGTTCACTTGGGGCAACATCCTTACTCGTTTTAGGAACAATATTAATCGGGGTCGCCATTGCATTTGGTAATGTCCTTATCCCTAGTTTTTTTAAATGGAAATTCCCATTACATATCGGCTTATTAACAGGGATTTATTCCGTATCGATGAACATTTCTTCAGGACTTGCTGCAGGCTTCAGTTATCCTATTGCTGCAAGTGCAGGCTGGCAAATCGCAGCTGGTATTACGATTATTTTAGGTATTCTTACAATGCTAATTTGGCTGCCGATTTTGCGTCAGGAAAAGGTCGAATTAAATATGCCCTCTTCGCAAACAAAGAAAACGCAGATGTGGAAATCCCCGCTTGCCTGGGCAGTCGCTGGAGCAATGGGCTTTCAATCATTTATATTTTACTGCTCGTCTGCGTGGATACCGGAGATTTTTATTAGCCAAGGCCTTGATGCTACAGCTTCCGGTTGGATGGTGTCCGTTATGCAGTTTTCGCAAATTCCGATGACATTTATTATTCCGATTATCGCCGGTAAAATCGCTTCACAACGGCCAATCGTCGTTTTCTTTACGATATGTTACTTAGTCGGTTTTACTGGTGTGTTGATGGAATGGACAAGCCTAGCCGTCGTATGGATGATCTTATTAGGTTTTGCAGGCGGGGCTTCGTTTGGTTTAGTGCTGATGCTGTTTTCATTGCGTACAAAGACAGCGTATGATGCGGCTGAACTTTCCGGCTTCGCACAGTCAATCGGTTATTTCGTTGCCGCAATCGGACCGGTTCTGTTTGGTTATGTTCATGATTTAACTGACAGCTGGTCAATTCCGATTGTGCTGTTTATTATAATTTCTGTTCTGTTATTTTTCGCTTCCTTTATGAGCTCAAACAATCGTACGATATAACCAAACGTATGTACCCTTTTATGATATAATAGCGTTAGTAAATAAAAGGAGTACAGAACTATTGCGTAAAAAGAGAAGACGAAATAAAAAACGCCTGCCGGTCATCCCGCTGTTTTTCATCGCATCGGCCGGTGCTGCTGGTTTTTATGTAACGCGAACAGCTGAAGGCATCGGTATTGGAATTGTCGCTTATTTCGTACTATATATCGCGTTTAAAATTTGGCTAAGATCGCTGAAGACGAGGAAGTTACGAAAGTCCGGCATTCGCGAAGTCGATAAAATGACCGGTGAGGATTTCGAGAGGTTTTTAGGCGAGTTATTTAAACGACGCGGTTTTAAAGTGAGCTATACCGCAACGAGCGGTGACTACGGTGCCGACCTAATTTTAAAGGACGGAAAAGATATTATTGCAGTCCAGGCAAAACGCTATTCCGGTACGGTCGGTGTAAAAGCGGTACAGGAAATTATCGGCGCAGTGAAGATGTATGAGGCAACAGAAGCATGGGTTGTCACAAACAGTCATTTTACCCGCCAAGCGGAAAAACTTGCCGACATCAATGACGTTTATTTAATCGATCGTGATGAATTGATTCAAATTATGTTAAATAAAAGATAAAGAAATAGGTGTGCAGAGGCTTTCGCTTCCTGCATACCTATTTTTAATATGGCTGTTGCTGATATAAATAGTTTGGTTTCTTGATCGTGTTGGCAATTGGTTCATGATACAGATCAGTTGTTGCAGGAGATAATGGCGGCACAAGCCATACCCAGTTTCCCGTTACATCACGGTTGCTTGCATGTTCCTGCTTTTGAAACAGCTGAAACTGCTGGGCAGCGGTATGATGGTCGACAATACTTACACCCGCTTTTTTATAGGAATGAAGAACCGCAACATTCAGTTCAACAAGTGCACGGTCCTTCCAAAGAGACGCATTCACCGAAGTGTCCAGTCCCATTGCTTCGGCTACTTTCGGCAGGAAATTATAGCGGTACGTATCCGCTAAATTGCGCGCCCCGATTTCCGTTCCCATATACCACCCGTTAAACGGCGCTGCCGGAAAATCGGTGCCGGCAATATTAAAACGCATACTTGAAATAATTGGGACTGCATACCATTTCATATTTAATTGCGAAAAATCATATTCCGGATGGGTAATCGCCACTTCAAGCACATGCTCTTTTGGAAGATCAAAAAACATTGGTGCACGATCATCCACTTGAATAACAAGCGGCAGTACATCATAGTTTGTACGTGCACCTTCCCATCCGAGGCTTTCACAGATTTTCGTAAACTCGAGTGAATCGGAATCTCCAACAATCCCATCATCTGTTTCATAGCCTGCATAACGGATTAGCTGGTGGTTCCAAATGCGCACACGGTCCGCTTCAAACAGTGTAATAGCAGGTCTGATTTTTCCGTTGTTTGTCGCAAAATCAATGTGGTTTATTAGCGCTTCATAAATTTCAACTTCATTTAATAAATGGCGCTCATCAAATACGTTTAAACTATTCCAAAACAGGCGTCCGATGCATTTATTGCTGTTGCGCCATGCAACCCGCGCCCCATACGTAAGTTCATCTGTCGTTAAATTAAATTCCGGATTCTGAGCCTCTTCCAACCGCTCTTTCAGCCAATCCTCTGACTTGTTTGTTTCTTTTTTATATAAAGTAAGGAAATCTATTCGTTCATGCAATACTGCAGTCGTTGTTGCCATCTATTTCATCCCCTTCTAGCCTTTATTTTGGCCTCTTAGAAAGGGAAACTCAATGAATCAACAACCGATTAAAACATATATATTTCATACATGACTAAAATTGTTCATAAAGTTCGGATCTATAATAATTGAGCTCATTTTATAAAAGCCGAATTAAAACCTTCCCTTGATGCTTTCTGCTTTCAATTAAACGATGTGCCTCCTGAACTTCCTCTAAATCGAATACTCGAGTAATCGGAACGTTTAATTGCCCGCCTTCGAACAATGGAATGATTCGCTCAACTACGGGAGCTAATCGAGCTGGAGCTTCCTTACGAGTTGTACCTAAGCTGAAACCTTTTATGTTTCGGCAGCTATTATGCACATCACTTGTTGATATTTCGCCAGCTTTTCCACTGCTATTTCCAAACTGAACTAATGTACCAAAATTAGCTAAGCATTCAAGACTTGCCTTTGTAACATCACCAGCAACCGAATCAAAAATTACTTGTGCCCCTTTACCATTAGTATGTTGCTTAACGCCATCTACAAAGCTGTCGTAAGTAAACACATCATCAGCACCTATGCTCAGAACATAATCTTTTTTAGTTAAATCCCCTACAGTTCCAATGATATTTGATACGCCATAATGTTTTGCCAACTTCACAAGCATTGTCCCCACACCACCGGCCGCGCTGTGTACGACAATTGTATCTTCCTTTTGTACTTCACCAATCTGATTGAGTAAAATCTCAGATAAAATAGTCACTGTTGGTAGAGCAGCTGCTTGTAATGGATCGATCGCTTCGGGAATCTTAAAGGTTAACGTTTCTTTCGCCGCCACTACTTGCTGATAAGATCCCCCTTTAGGGAATGCGAAAACATAATCCCCTTTTTGAAATGCAGAACTTTTACTTTCGATGACATGGCCTACAATATCTAAGCCTAATGTGATGGGAAATGTACTTTGACCTTTATTACCCATTCGAGTTTTAATATCAGCATAATTTACGCTCGTATATAGCCCCTGTATTAATACTTCTCCCTGTTGAATAGCAGGTACTTCTACTTCTTCCACAATTAAAACATCTGCCGCTCCTGATTTGTATTGACGCACACTTTTCATCTCACATAGTCCCCCTACATATTCTATTTATTTCAAATAAAATAGCCGCCCCAATTTGGACGGCAACTTTCTGTTAAACACGATTTAGTAGCTTAACTCATCCTTCTTCATTAATAATTACATTTTTCCCACGTAATTTCATAAGAATCGGAATTAATATCCATAAAACCGCAACAATCAAGAAGATTAATGAAAGTGGTTTTGCTAAGAAAATACTGTATTCTCCATTAGAAATTGTTAAAGCACGTCGCATGTTGTTTTCAATCATTGGGCCTAACACAAGCGCTAAAACTAGTGGGGCAACAGGGAAATCATTTTTTGCAAAGAAATAGCCTGCAACACCGCATCCTAACAGTAAGAATAAATCAAAGATCGTATATTGAACTGCATATACACCGAAAAATGAAATTGCAATAATAATAGGCAGTAAATATCTTTTCGGTGTTTGAATAATTTTAGCGAAAACACGAACTAATGGCATGTTTAATACAAGCAGCATTAAGTTTCCAAGGAACATACTGGCGATCAATCCCCACGCTACATCTGGGTGTTCCTCAAATAATAATGGACCTGGCTGAATATTGTACATAATGAACGCACCCATTAAAATAGCTGTCGTTCCAGATCCCGGGATTCCTAATGTTAATAGCGGAATCATCGCACCACCCGACGCCGCATTATTTGCGGATTCTGGTGAAGCAACCCCGGCAATGTTTCCTTTACCAAATGATTCTGGATTTTTGCTGATCTTCTTTTCTGTAATATAAGCAAAGAAGGAAGCAAGTGTCGCCCCAGCACCTGGCAGTACCCCTAAAAAGAAGCCAAGGAATGAGCCACGTGTAATTGGTGCTGCACTATCTTTTAAATCTTTTTTTGTAGGTAAAATACGATTGATTTTTGCGATCGGTTCATCATTGCCATCCTTCTCAAAAATCGTTTTGAAAACTTCACCTAAGGCAAATAAACCTACAGCAATTGTTAAAAATTCAATGCCGCTAAATAAAACCGGCTGGTCATATGTAAATCGGGCAATTCCTGAAACGGCATCTATTCCAATTGTCCCCAAAAGTAGGCCGAGAACCGTCATAATTAATGCCTTCGTGATTGATTTACCCGCTAAACCACTTACCGCTGCCAAACCTAACAGCATTAGCGAAAAATATTCTGCCGGTCCAAAATTGATTGCTACTTTTGATAATGGTCGGGCTAATAGAACCAACCCGATTAACGCAATAATACCTGCGATAAACGAACCGATTGCCGCAATTGATAAGGCAGCTCCAGCCCTTCCTTGCCGTGCCATTTGATACCCGTCCAGCGTTGTAACAACCGAAGAAGATTCACCTGGTGTATTTAATAAAATAGATGTTGTAGATCCACCATACATTGCACCGTAGTATACTCCAGCTAGCAAGATGATTGAACTAGTTGCAGCCATTTCTATTGGTAAACCAGATGTTAATGTAGCCGTAACAGGAATTAATAATGCGACACCACTCATTGGTCCAATTCCCGGTAATACGCCTACTGCCGTTCCAATAATTACACCTAATAATGCGAATAAAATATTATGCCACTGAAAAGCAATAGCAAACCCGTCTAATAAGTACTGTACCGTTGACATATCAGCTCCTCCTTTCTATTTAGAGTGGGAATTTAGGTAATGATCCGCCTAATACGTTCACAAAGCCGAAGTAAATAATTGCTGAAAACGCAGCTGCCACTATAATCGAGCTAACCCACTTTCCTCGTTCAAGTGTTTGGAATGAAATTAATAAAAATGCAAAGGTCGTAACTAAATAACCTAGTTTTTCAAGTAAAAATGCATAAGCAACCGCTGAAATAAAAATAATTAGAAATTGCTTATAATTAGAGAATTTCTCCCCTTCTTTATCTTCAACACTTTTATACATCGCCTTATGACGAACCGTTTCAAAAAATAGTAAAATACTTAATATAATTAAAGCTATTCCTAATCCAAACGGAAATGTACTCGGCCCAATTTCAGAGCCGTACGCACTTGCAGATATTTTTTGGGATTCGACGATAATCAGTATTCCTAGCATCAAAAATACAACACTAGCAACACGGTCAAATTTTAAATTCATCGTTGTACACCTCCTATAAAGCAGATATGGGCAATTACATGCCCATATCATCGTTTAATTATTTTTGCATACCTAAAGCTGTTAAAATTTCAGTAATCGTACCTTCTTGTTCTTCAAGGAATTTCGTGAAATCATCGCCTACACGGAAGTCTTGTTCCCAACCATTACGCTCTAATTCAGCTTTCCATTCCTCTTTATCATTTAACTCTGTTAATTTTTCAACCCAATAATCCTTAGCTGTATCAGACATATCTTTAGGTCCGAAAATACCGCGCCAAATAGTAAACTCTGCCTCAATCCCTAGATCATATAATGTCGGGATTTCCTCCAGACCTTCAAGTGTTAATTTTTCTGGTGCTGTAACTGCTAAAACTCGAACGTCTCCGCTCTTCACATAAGGTGTTACAGTTGAAATATCTGTTCCGATTGCATCGGCGTTATTCCCTAATAATGCCGCCATCGCTTCACCGCCACCATCATAAGAAACATATTTTACTGCCTTAGGGTCAATGCCGTACTCGTATGCAGGTAAAATTGTAACTAAATGATCCATAGAACCTGGAGCTGAACCGCCAGCCATCGTAAGTGCTGTTGGATCTGCTTTAACAGCATCTAATAAATCCGTTAACGTTTGGTATGGGGAATCAGCACGGACAACAATTGCACCAAAATCCTTCGTAAGCTGTGCTAAAGGTGTCGTATCTTTATAACCATAAGGACTATTACCTTCTGCCTTTAAGTTATTAATTAAAATCGGTGGTGATTTTACCATTAACATATAATCATTTTTTGCTTCTTTCGTTGCGTATGTTGCCATGAATACGGCACCGCCACCACCTGGTTTATTTTCTACTGTTATTGGTTTTTCGATTAATTTTGTTTCATTCATAACTTTTGCAATCGAACGAGATGTTAAATCCCATCCCCCGCCAGCTCCGGATGGTGCCACGATTGTTAAGTTACTTGTTGGATAATCTTTGTCGCCTGATGATGTCCCCTCACTATCACTACAAGCTGCTAATGTAAGTGTTAACGCCGCTGCTGAAAATAAAGTTAGTAGCTTTTTTTTCAATGTCATAAAATAGTCCCCCTTCTGTTTTACGCGTTATGTAAGCGTTATCTTAATTAAAAATGATAATGTGTCTTTTTTATATATAACGAAACTATTGTCTTTTATTTTCATACTGGCTATATTGTTCATATTGTTCACGACATCACGGCATAAAAAAGAGCATGTCTTTTTATGACATACTCTTGATTGTTTATTTTTTTATGAAGTATCGGCGTTCCGGTCTACCAACGTACCCATAAATATGCTCAACAAAAATCACCTTTTCATCCATTAGATGTTCCAGATAACGCCTCGCTGTTGTTCTACTTATCCCTATTTCATTGCCTAGCTTTTCGGCAGTAATCCCTTCATCACAGTTTTGAATATAAGTTACTACTTTTTCCTTTGTCACTGAATCAATGCCTTTAGGGTTGTTTCCCTTTTCGAGTTCACCTGTATATGTAAGGTTATTCCACAGTTTTTTTATATCTTCGGCCTGCAACCGGTCGGTGGAGTTTAAGATTGTTTTTTTCTCTTTATAGTTGAGAAGGCATTCAGTGAAACGCTGTAGTGTTAATGGTTTTAATAAAAAATCAATTACCCCGCTCGCATATGCCTTCTTTACAATTTCAACCTCCGCTGCTGCCGTAATTAAAATAATTTCGGTATCCATATCTTTTTGCCTAATATAATCAATTAGTTCTGTCCCCAAGTTATCGGCAAAGTATATATCAAGCAAAATCAGGTCTGGTTTTATTGTATCTAGCCAAATTTTTGCCTCTTCAACTGTATGGGACATTCCTATCGTCTTAAAACCTTCAATTTGCTCAATGAACTTTTCATGTATTTGAGCAATACGGATATCGTCTTCAACGATTAATACTTCAATTGTATTCTCCATATGACTCACCCCTCTTTTGGAATTGAAAAAATGAATAGTGCCCCTCCTAATTCTCCTCTTTCAATTGCGATCGAACCATTTAATTTTCTTAAGTTTTCATCGACGATATACAAACCATAGCCTCGGTGTTCTTCGCCCTTTGTGGATTGCTTTTTCTCAAATATACTGTGGATTACTTGTTCATCGATACCATTCCCTGAATCTTCAATTTCACAAATAACCTCTTTTTCATCTTCATAAATATAAATTCGTACAATGCGTTCTTCTTCATCTAAATGCTCTACCGCTTCAAAGGCATTCGTAACTAAATTTCCTAGGACTGAAATGAGTAAATGCTTTTCAAGATGTTGACCTAGCTTGCCACAGAAACTATCTTCATCCAGTAATAATGTAACTTTTAACTCTTTTGCTCTATTATAGAATCCTATGATTAGACCACAAATAAACGTATCTTGTATTTTTTCATTTAAAAAGGATATTAGCGCATGGTTCCCAATTCGCTCTGAGTGAATTAAGTATAGCGCTTCATCATATTCCTTCAGTTGAATCAACCCTGAAATCGTATATAAAAAGTTATTGTACTCATGTGTTTGCGCTCGAAGGGATTCGATATATTGTTTTACTTGTGATAGTTCATTTGCAACTAAATCAATTTCTTCAAACGGTCTAAAACTGGACACCGCACCGGTTACTTCCCCCTTATTAATAATCGGAACACGGTTTACTAACGTTTTCACACCATTGATGGTCATCATCCGATCTAATTGTTCATGGCCAGATTCCATCACTTTAATTAAATGTGTGTTCGGAATAACTTCACTAATATTTCTGCCTACCTCAGATTCCCCACTCCGTAAAATCGCCTTGGCAGATTGATTAATTAACGTAATATTACCGTTTCGGTCAACCATAATAATGCCTTCTCGAATCGATTCTAATATAGCATTTCGCTCTGACAGTATTTTTACAATTTCCTGAGGCTCATAATCCAATAACTGTGCTTTCGTTTTATTGGAGAAATAAGTGGCCAGGATAATAGATAATATAATGGTAATAAAAAATACTATTATTAAATACTTGGAATAAATAATATTTGCTGAAAAGATATCGGTAAATAAAAAGCCAACTGAAACGACACCGATGATTTTCCCGTTTTCGTCTTTTACAGGTGCCTTACCCCGTAGTGCTTTACCTAATGTCCCTTCCGCAATTGAAACATAGTCTTTTCCATCGATTAGCGCTTTGTCATTATCATCACCAACCATTTTTTCTCCGATTCGTTCCTTTACGGGGTGTGCATACCTGATTTCATTTTCATCACCAATAACCACATATTCAGCATTGGCATTTTGTTGGAACTGTAGCGCAATTCCTTGAATTTCCGATGTTGTTTGGGGTTGTTTCAGCCCTTCTATAATAGCTGGGTGTTCCGAGGCGACTTTCGCTATCCCCAGTGCCCGCTCACCCATTTCCTCTTCTACAATTTCTCCAATAATAAAATAGGTTAAAAATAAACTTATGACTAAAATCATTATTGCTAGAATGGTATTATACTTAAAAAAACGAAAATTTAATGAGCTTCTTTCCATATGCTATTACCTCTATTTTTGGCAATTATTACTTTAGATGATTATAGCATAAGAATATTCCCTTAATTCTAATAATTGAGAAAAACGCTTTCGATGACAGTACTCGGCGGAAAAGAATAAGCCACTTGGCACCGAATAATTTACGGCACCAAATGGCTACATTGTCCTTATTAGAAGTAGTCTATTTATAGAGAAAGCTTAATTACGTCCTATCTCTTCCATTTATCACTCGCTTTGAAATTATAAACCGGTGTCACGTGCTTTTGGATTGTCACCGTTTCGCCGATTTGCTCGATAATTTCCTGCATCGGCTTATAGGCCATTGGTGCTTCGTCGAGCGTTTCCTCACTTACCGACGTTGTCCAAATCCCTTGCATCGTCTGTTTGAAATCATCCATCGACAAGTTTTTCATCGCAGCTGTCCGCGAGTAAATCCGGCCTGCTCCATGTGGGGCGGATTCATTCCAGTCTGCATTCCCTTTTCCGATACAAATAAGTGAACCTTCTCGCATATTCATTGGAATGACGAGCTTTTCATCCTTTGCTGCCCGCACTGCCCCTTTACGCAAAATCATGGCATCCGTATCAATATAATTGTGTACGGAATCAAACTGCTCCGCGAATTCCCACTTCATATGTTCCGCGATTGTCTTGGCAATATGAATACGGTTTTCATGCGCGAAACGCTGAGCCAGTTTCATATCGGCAATATATTCCTGGAACAGATCGCCTTCTAAATATGCCAAATCCTTAGGCACAACCGGATTTTCGTTCTTATATGCTTTAATCATTTTTTGAATGTCTTTGCTTTTTCCGGCTTCTTTTAGTTCCGCAATTTTTTCGGATAAATCTTCACGCTGCAACGACTCAAATGCACGCTTTTGGTGCCAGTTCGCCACCTTTGCCCCGACATAGCGCGAACCCGTATGAATCAATAAATAATGAACCCCTGTCTCATCTTTTGCAAGCTCGATAAAATGATTGCCGCCGCCCAATGTACCTAGCGAGCGTCCTGTATATTCATTTTGCAAGCCGCGTGCGATGAAGTTTTCATTCGCAAAACGTTCTGTATCTTCCACTTTTAGCGCAGTTTCATGGATTTCATTACCACTTGGTACGAAACGTCGGATCGTTGTATCGAGTTCATTAAAGTCAATTGTGCCTTTACCGATTTCCGAAACGAGAACCCCACACCCTACGTCAACGCCAACAAGATTCGGCACAACACGGTCATTCAACTGAATCGTTGTGCCGATTACACAGCCTTTTCCGGCATGATAATCGGGCATAATCCGTACTTTTGTTCCTTCCATAAACGACTGATTAACGAGTTCATCAATTTGCTGAATTGCTAATTCCTGTGGTGTGTTCGTATAAATTTTAGCGTTTGTATATTTTCCGTTAATTTCGATCAATGCTGTTCACGCCTTTCTTTTTTAAAATGAGCACAGCGAATATAAGAAGTGCTACCCCAATGTAGCTTCCAAGCAGTAATATTGGGGATCCTTGGTTAACAAAGCCGAATGTAATTTCAGATTGTAGTTCAACCGTATCCGGTGCGAATTGCGGTTTGTAGAAAAATGTTTGAACTAAACCGATTAATAGCTGTGCGGTGAAATATAGAATATGTAAGAGCAGTGCTCCGAAGAATGCGAACAGGATTTTACGTTTCATGCCAGACCTCCCTTTATGAAAGTAATTGTTATTATTTACGAATGGGGTCAGGGAATAGTTTCATAAATTTTCCTGTATGGCAGTTGGCTTTTTATTAGAAGATATTAGAGTATATTAGAAAACTCGTGGGTGTTATTTGAAACTTTCTGCCCTATATTCGAAAATCGGGGATTGATATTAGAAAGTTCATATACTTTATTAGAAAATGGAAGATTTATTAGAAGGTTGAATGCGGATATTAGAAGATCTCTGAGGTTATTAGAAAACCATAAAAAATGGGCTATTCGAAAAGCGGTTAAACTTTTCAAACAGCCCATTTAATTATTTTTTCGCCACATTTAATGCAATGTCTGCTTTTTCAAGATCATGCTCCATCTGCTCTTGTAAATCATAGGCATGATACATTTCATTCTTAATCATATATTGTGCAATTTTGTCGTGTGTATCAATCGCGTTATCCAGTTCGCGGCGTAAAATTCGTTTAACAGCCGGTGTTGCTGTTTCAGTAATCGCTACCGCCAAGTTTCGAACTGCTGCTTTTGATGTGATAAGCAGGTCAGTAGCAATCGCCATATCGTCAATCATTGATACATCCAAATCCAGGTCCAGTTGCTGTTCAGTTGTTTCTTCTGATTTTTTCGTTGCCATTGTCTCTGCCTCCTTAGTTGCTTGCATCTTTCAGTAATTTTTTCAGATCTTTAATTGCCTTCACGGAAAGTTCAAGATCCTCATCAAGGATTTCCTTAAGTTTCTTGTCTTGAACAAGAGGTGAGAATAACTTCCCTTTTGTAACACATGTCGTTTTAAAAATTAATACTTCATGGACTTCCAATTGTTCATGTAATGCTAGTTCCTTTTTAGCAGCCATTTGACAACCTCCTGTAGTTATTAATCTCTTTCCTCCTTTACCCCCAGATTTAATTCTTAATCCGTTTTTGTTATGTTCCCTCCATAAAAAAACCGAATTCCCTAAAAAAGAAATTCGGTCGGCTTTTCATTTCAAATGAACAAATCTCGATACCATCATCGTTAAAAACGCGTACACTCCAGCTTTTACCGTCTGCAATTCACGTGTATCACGATGTGGGTCGACACAGACGAAATCCATACCTTTTACAATTTCGTATTTCCCTACTTCATACAGCAAATCGAACAGCTCATCTGTCCGCATGCCACCCGGTGTAGAAGCAGGAACTCCCGGTGCGTATGCAATATCAAGTACGTCCATATCTACTGTCACGTAAACAAGATCCACTTTCTTGGAAAGTTCCTCCATCACATTCGCTATTACAGACTCCGCGCCACGACGACGGAAATCCTTTAATGTAATACGATTTACACCATAATGATCTGCAGTACGAATAAGGCTCGGGGCATTGTAAAATCCGTGCAGCCCGATGTTATAAACATCTTCTCCTCGTACTACCCCTGCATCCAACAGCTGGCGGATCGGTGTGCCATTTGTCGGGCCATCTGATTCCGTATCACGTAAATCCAGATGGGTATCGAACTGCAAAATACCGATTCGCTTACCGGATGTACTAGCAAATGCTTTAACAACCGGTGCAGTAATCGAATGATCTCCGCCAATTTGTACATAGAAGCTTTCAGGACAATCATTCAATACACCCGTCATCGCCTGTTCGATATTGTCATGACATTGCAAAATATTCGTTCCGTGCATTTTCACATCGCCGACATCAGCGACCCGTAATTCCCGCACATCTAAATCTTCATCAATTGAATACGTAGTAAACAGATTCCAGCTTTTTCGGAAAAAATCTGGATATTCCGAAGCTGCTGAAGCACTAATCGATGAACGTGACAGCGGTACTCCTGTAATGACCACATCAAAGTTATCTGAAAGCTCCCCATAACTTGGCACAATCCAGTCTTTTACCTTCAAATCTTCAGATTCAACCCGATTCCAAGAAGTTGCCGGACTTACTAGGAACTTGCTCACATTAAGCTGCCACCTTTCACAACGACGTTTCCTGCTTTAATTACAGTATCGGTATGATTCATCCCGTAGAAATATTGAAGCTGTTTATAATTTGGGACGTCTAAAATCAGTACATCCGCCTGTTTCCCTTTCTCGAGCGTACCGACTTGATCGGCACGTTTTATCGCATGTGCAGCATTGATTGTCGTTGCACAAAGTACTTCTTCCATCGTCATTCCCATGTTCATGCACGCCAAATTTTGAATGAACGGCAAGCTGATCGTTGGCGACGAACCCGGATTAAAGTCCGTTGAAATCGCTACAGGTACACCGCTATCTACCATTAGGCGGCCTCTTGCATACGGTGCGCGTAAGAAGAAGGCAGTTCCAGGCAAGAGTACAGCAATCGTACCGGTCTTTGCCATTGCAGCAATTCCTTCATCTGAAGCAACGAGTAAATGCTCTGCAGAGATGGCCCCGACTTCTGCAGCAAGTTCGGCTCCTTCATATGGTTCGATTTCATCTGCATGAATTTTCGGTGTCAGCCCGTAAGCTTTCCCTGCTTCCAAAATTAGACGGGATTGCGCAGGTGTGAACACTCCTTTTTCACAAAAGACATCGTTGAACTCCGCAAGTCCCAGCTCCGCCACTTTCGGAATCATCTGCTCTATGATAATTTTCACGAATTCATCTTCATTGCCTTTAAACTCTTTCGGAACAGCATGTGCACCCATAAAAGTCGAGACAATATCGACAACATGCTCTTCCTGCAGTTTCTTCACAACATAAAGCTGTTTAAGTTCGTTTTCAAGATCAAGACCGTAGCCCGATTTCGCTTCAACCGTCGTAACGCCGTGACGCAAAAACTCGTTTAGATGCTGAACGGTTTTATCGCATAAATCATCAAAACTCGCTTCACGTGTTTTTGTCGTCGTATAGTGAATTCCGCCACCTTCATTCATAATATCCATATAGGACTTTCCGGCAAGGCGCATATTCAGCTCATGTTCACGTGTCCCCCCATGCACTAAATGTGTATGGCAGTCAACAAGGCCCGGCATGACAATCTTCCCTCGTGCATCAATAACCTCGGCATCGCTTACTAGATGCGGATATTCCTGTTTTATTTCATCAAGAGGCGCAATCATTGCAATCCGGTCTCCTTCAATTAATACACTTACCTCTTTTTTCAGGCCGAGCTCGCTCATCTGCTCACGTCGGCGAGGTAATTTTACATCACTTTCCATTGTTAATACTTCATTTGCATTGTTTATTAAAATAGCCAAAGTTCATCATCCTTTTAGCATCGGCATATTAATACCTTTTTCTTTTGCTGTGCGAACTGCAATGTCGTAGCCTGCATCTGCATGGCGTACAACCCCCATACCCGGGTCTGAAATAAGCACGCGATTGATTTTTTCTGCTGCCAGCTTTGTGCCGTCAGCTACAAGTACTTGGCCGGCATGTTGCGAATAACCCATTCCTACACCGCCGCCATGATGAATGCTCACCCAGCTTGCACCTCCTGCCGTATTTACGAGCGCATTTAATAATGGCCAGTCTGATACAGCATCCGATCCGTCCTGCATCCCTTCCGTTTCACGGTTTGGTGAAGCGACTGATCCGGAGTCCAAATGATCCCGGCCGAATACAATCGGTGCTTTCAATTCTCCATTTGCGACCATCTCGTTCACTCTTAGGGCAAAGCGGTGGCGGTCACCATAACCTAACCAGCAAATACGGGCAGGTAAGCCTTGCCATTTCACCATTTTCTGTGCCATGTCAATCCAGTTTACTAATGCTGTGTCTTCAGCAAACATTTCCTTCGCCAAAGCATCTGTTTTGTAAATATCCTCCGGGTCGCCTGAAAGTGCTGCCCAGCGGAATGGCCCTTTTCCTTCACAGAACAGCGGGCGGATATAGGCAGGTACAAACCCAGGGAAGTCAAAAGCATTTTCTACACCCATTTCCTTTGCATACGCACGGATATTGTTTCCGTAGTCGAATGTTTCCGCACCAGCCTGCTGGAATTCAAGCATTGTTCGTACATGCTCTGCCATCGTTTCCTTCGCACGGCGCTCATATGTTTTTACATCTTTTTTACGCAGTTGAAGTGCTTCCTCCAATGTCATCCCGTTTGGAATATAGCCGTTAATCGGGTCGTGGGCAGATGTCTGGTCTGTCACGAAATCCGGGATCATGCCGCGGTTTAACAGCTCACGGTTAATGTCCGCACAGTTTCCTACTAAACCAATTGACGCAGGTTCTTTAGCTGCTGTTAACTTATTTACAAGTTCAATCGCCTCATCTACTGTTTCGACAAGGTAATCACAGTAGCCTTCATTTATTTTGCGTTCGATTCGTGCACGGTCCACTTCAACAACTAAAATGACCGCTCCCGCCATTTTTCCGGCTAATGGCTGGGCACCACTCATACCGCCCATACCACCAGTTAATATCCACTTACCACGAAGGTCGGCTGTGCCAAACTTCTTTTTCCCTGCTTCCACAAAACTTAAATATGTTCCTTGCAAAATACCTTGTGCCCCGATATAGATCCATGAGCCTGCCGTCATTTGCCCGTACATCATTAAATTGCGTTCTTCCAGTTCATAGAAATGGTCCCAGTTCGCCCATCCAGGCACTAGATTCGAGTTGGCGATCAGTACGCGCGGTGCATTTTCATGTGTTCTGAATACTGCAACCGGTTTTCCGGACTGCACAATCATCGTTTCGTCATTTTCCAGTTCTTTTAATGTTGCAATAAGTTTTTCGTAGCTTTCCCAGTCACGTGCCGCTTTCCCGATACCGCCATATACAACCAGCTCATCCGGATTTTCCGCTACTTCCGGATCCAGATTGTTCATCAGCATGCGCATTGCCGCTTCCTGTGTCCACCCTTTACATGAAAGCTCAGAACCACGTGGTGCACGGATGTTTGTTTTATATACCATAAAAAATCTCTCCTTTAATTTGAAGTTAGAATAAGATAAATGCTATTGGCGTAACGATAATGAGTGTTAAGACAACTCGTTCAAACCAAATAATGAGCATTTGGCGAATTGATAACGGGATGTCTGTCGATAAAATTACCGGAATGACAGCAGAGAAGAATAAAATAGCTGAAATCGAAATAACTGCTACGATAAACTTCGTTACTAGAACTGCTTCTGTTACAATCATTGCCGGTAAGAACATTTCCGCAATTGATAATGACAACGCTTTAGCTGTCAGCATCGGATCCGGAATTTGCAGTAAATACGTAAATGGCGCGAAGATGTATGCCAACCAGTCAAACAGCGGTGTATAAATTGCCAACACCATCCCTAATAGTCCAATGGATAAAATGGAAGGTATGACCCCCATCGCCATAATAAATCCGTCTTTTAAATGAATGTATAAGTTTCTAGGTAAAGACGGGTTGGTCTTTGTTGCTTCAACCGCTTCTGCCCAGGCTACTTTTAAACGATCAGTTTTTACGATCTTTTCAGGCTGAGGTGTTGAACCTTCATAATATTCATCTTTAATTTTATTTAACGGATAAATTCGGGCTGTAATTGCTGTAACGACGAATGTCACAACTAATGTCACCCAGAAAAATAAGTTCCAGTATTCCATTAAATCCAATGTTTTCGCAACGACTACCATGAAAGTAGCTGAAACTGTAGAAAAGCCTGTAGCAATGATGGCTGATTCTCTCGCTGTATATTTTCCTTCTTTATAAACACGGTTCGTCAATATTAAGCCAACCGAATAGCTGCCAACAAATGAAGCTACCGCATCAACTGCTGAACGGCCAGGCGTTTTGAAAATCGGTTTCATTACCGGCTGCATGAGTACCCCTATAAATTCAAGTAAGCCATAGCAAACGAGCAGTGCTAAGAAAACCGATCCGATTGGAATGACGAGTCCTACCGGCTTAATAAGTTTTTCTAATAAAAACGGACCGATATCCGGATTAAATAACCATGCCGGACCAAATCCAAAAATAAGCATTACCCCGGCAACCAGTCCGCCCAATTTAAAAATTGATAGCACCATGTTTACTTTTGAGGTATTCCACTTTTTCGTGACAAATGGATAAAATGCTCCAAGTACTAAAAGAACCAACACATACCCGTTTACTAACGTTGGTGTGAATGTCGTGAATGCACTTACCATATGGTCGATTAAAATCGATGTTTTTCCATTCCATTCGAATGTGATAAAAAAACTAAAAATCCCGATTAAACTGCAAAACACCATTTTCATGAAAATGCTAACTTCAAATTGTGCCACTTTCGGCAGTTCCTGTTCCTCCTGGTACTTTGTCATCCCACCACTCCTTTGTTATTATCATTCTAATTTTCTTTCAATTCGGAATAAATAGAATAGGAACATCGATTGTAGTAATATTTGAATAAAGTAAAATTAAATTGAATGAATTGTAGTATTTATATATGAATTAGTAATTATTAAAGGTGGTGTTCGATTGAAAATCTTAATTGTTGAGCGGGATTTTGAAGAAATTGCAGGAATTGAGTGGTATTTAAAAAATTATTTTATGCGGGAAATTGAAGTAATTGGCGTAATAGATGGCAGTAGAATAATTGAAGCTTTTGAAGAAACTCAGCCCGAATTACTTCTTATTGAAATGGAACTTGTTTCTCCTTCTATAGAGCAGTTTATACAAAAGCAGGCGATCCCCGTTATCGGCATTACAGCGGAGCCTATTTTTCAGCAAGCTATGAAAGCAATACGCTTAAAAGCAATCGATCTTTTTGTGAAGCCCATACCTTTGGAGCAATTAAAGTCTGCTTTGCTGAAAATCCCTTCGACTAAATCGGCAGCAACGTCAAGCAGTACTATTCCAGTCGAGACCCAATTATATTCGGATTTGTATTTAAATAAGCCAGGAAATTTCTCATTGGATGGAAAGTCCTTCTTTTTAATCGAGTGTGCAGATTACGAGCATAATTTTATGCTGTATGAGTGGCTCATTGAACTGCCTATTTTTCAAAACCTTATTGCCCTGCCGCTGCAAAACCGGGTGATTTGTATTGTTGATATCGATGTTTTTACCAATCTATTCAGACAGCTTCGAATCATGAGCCAGGAATGGGAGAAATTCAGTGGGGAATCGCTGAATATTGCTGTCTATGACGGTAAGGAGACAACATTGCTTACTATGTATCAAGCATGTAAAAAGACTTTGGCTCAGCGCTTTTATAAAGGGTATTCCCATATTTTTAAAAGCTCGCAAACACTTCATGTGACAAGACTTGATCCGCTTTTAACTCCAGAGGAACAGCAGCTTTGGATCACGAGCCTTGAAAACGGTGATTTAAAAGCGATTAAAACTTTTTTATATACGCTAACAAAAGGTTCTACCTATTACCATCAGGATGATGTGCGTATTCATTTGACAAGTATTTTAGCGCAAATCCGCCGATTTATGATGAAGTATCATCTGCAGCAGCAAGCTAAAATGGAACAGCAATACCGCGCACTGTTCCATTTTATTTTAGAGCATCCGATTTTATATGCGATTGTACAGGAATTTATTTTATTTACACAACGCTTGATCGATGCGAGGAAAAATTTGCAGCAACAGCAAATTGCCGATTATACGGAGTTGGCTGTTGAAATAATTGAGCGCGACTATAACAATGCTGAGCTGACATTACAGCATGCGGCGAATGAATTAAATATAAGCACCAATTATTTGAGCAATGTATTTTCAAAAAAACGTGGCATTCCGTTCCGGAAATATTTGCAGCAGTATCGCGTACAACAAGCCGAAAAGTTATTAATAGAAACGAGTTTGGGCATCGGAGCAATCGCGGAAATGGTCGGCTTTACGGACGGCAATTACTTCACTAAAGTATTTCGGGAATACTATCAGTTAACCCCTTACCGCTATCGTTTGCAGGTGAGGAAGACAGCCGGGAATTCTGTTTAGGACAATAAAAAATACCTGGGCACATTTTGAAATGGCCTAGGTATTTGTGTCTAATCTTTCCGTGTGTTCATAAATTATCCATTTAAAACGGAAACAGCAACGGTACTGCAATCATCATGATAATAAACATGATAACCTGTAACGGAACACCGACTTTGACGAAATCCATAAATTTATAGCCACCAGCTGTTAATACAAGGGAGTTTGTCGGAGATGCAATCGATGTCGCAAAAGCCATACTCGCAGCAGTTGCTACCCCGATCATAAATGTATACGGGTTCGCATCCATAGCAAGTGCTGCAGTGATGGCAATCGGCGAAAACAGTACCGCTGTTGCCGTATTACTAACAAATTGCCCGAAAACAACGGTTAATAAATAAATCCCCATTAGTACACCATATGGACCGAAATCACCGAGCACACTGATAATGCCTTCTGCGAGAATCGTCATCCCCCCTGTTTTCTCAAGCGCTGTCGCCATCGGAAGCATTGCCGCTACGAGCACAATACTTTCGAAGTTCATTTTACTGTAGGCATCATCCATATTGCGCAAACAGCCTGTAATAATCATAAGAACAGCCCCGATTAATACAGCAATAACGGCGTCGAACACTTCAAACACCATAAGTCCTATCATGAGCAGCATAATAATACCGGCAATCGGTGCCTTTCCGTTTGCGGCAATTGCTCCTGCTAACTCGCGAGGCTGCCCTACTACGACAACATCTTGCGTTTCGCGGGACAACAGCTCGATTTCATCCCATGTTCCCTGCACTAAAATCGCATCACCGAAACGCAGCTTCTGATCTGCCATGTCTTTCAGTAAGTAATCGCCTTTACGGTTGATTCCTAAAATGTTCAAATTATATTTTTCACGGAATCCGATTTTACTGACCGTTTCCTTAATAAGACGTGATTGCGGTGTTAATAATACTTCCGCTACACCAATTTTCTTCGTAACGAGCTCTTTCGCATGATCTTCAAACGGTTGAACAGTCAACTTATAATCATGGGCAAAGCGTGCTACATCATCGGCCAAACCTTGAACATACAGCTCATCGCCGACATGTATAACACTTGTCGGACCCGCCAGCTCCTGGTACGTCATCGGCCGTAAATTAATCCCTTCCTGCGCGGCACCGCGTTTTATTTTCATAATATAAATATGGTAGGTTGCCGGAAGCTTCAAATCAGCAAGCTTTTGTTCTATGATTGTCGAATGCTCGCTAACGACAACGCGGAACAGCTTATCATGCAAATCATATTCCTTAGCAATTTTCTTTGGAGAAAGCTTATACCCCGCACTTGACTGCGAACGGTTTTCTTCATTCGGCAACAGCACATTGCGTACTAATACTAAATAAATAATGACAGTAATCGTCGCAATAATGCCGATTGGAGTAATTGTGAAAAATCCCAGCTTTTCGAAGCCATGATCAACGAGTGTTTGGGAAGCGATCAAGTTTGTTGGAGATGCAATTAACGTCATCAATCCCGACATGCTCGCAATGTAGGATAACGGCATTAAAAATTTGGACGGGCTTACTTTAATGCTGATTGCTATCGAAACAACAATCGGCAGCATTAACGCAACCGTACCTGTATTGCTCATAAACGCACCGACAATCGCGACAATGACAAGCAGTAGAACAAAGAGACGCAGCTCATTATCCCCCGACCATTTCAATAGAAGGTTTCCTGCCATACCAGCAAGTCCTGTTCTTAAAATACCTGCCCCGACAACAAATAGCCCTGCTATCATAATGACTACAGAATTCGAGAACCCTGCCAGCGCTTCTGCAGGTGTTAAAATATTTAATATTACAAATGATAATAATGCCATTACTGCAACAAGATCTGCCCTCAATCGATTCGTCGTAAATAAGATAATCGTAACTGCCAAAATGATAAAAGTTAATGTAAGTTGCATAATCATGTCCCTTCGTATGGTAGTCGCCTCTATTATATAGGAAATAATAGTAGAACTCCCCACATTTGTTGATTTCAAATTAAAAGCTAATATTAACTAAAAACACAGAGCAATATTTACCTTTTCTTGCTAATTAAAGGTATAATTTACTAGTAATCTATATTATCCGAATCTTCTTTAATGTTTATTATTAATAACCAATTCTTTAATATAAAGATTCCTTAAAAAGAATTATTATAATCTAGTAGAAATTATGATTTAGATTTGTTATATTATTTATGAAGAGTTTTTCAAAAAATTTTAGGAGGAACTACATATGACAAACGAACGTTTAACAACAATTACTGGTGCTCCAGTAGTATCAAACGACGATGTACAAACAGCTGGTCGTCGTGGTCCAATTTTATTACAAGACGTATTCCTAATTGAGAAATTAGCGAACTTTAACCGTGAAGTAATTCCTGAGCGTCGTATGCACGCAAAAGGTTCAGGTGCATTCGGTACATTTACTGTAACGCATGACATCACAAAATATTCAAAAGCAAAAATTTTCTCTGAAGTTGGTAAGAAAACAGAAATGTTCGCACGTTTCTCAACTGTAGCAGGTGAGCGCGGTGCGGCTGATGCAGAGCGTGATATTCGCGGTTTTGCATTAAAATTCTATACTGAAGAAGGTAACTGGGATATGGTTGGTAACAACACACCTGTATTCTTCTTCCGTGATCCATTACACTTCCCGGATTTAAACCACGTTGTTAAGCGTGATCCAAAAACAAACATGCACAACGGTAACTCAAACTGGGATTTCTGGACTTCACTACCTGAAGCATTACACCAAGTAACAATCGTAATGTCTGACCGTGGTATTCCAAACGGCTACCGCAAAATGCACGGTTTCGGTTCTCATACTTACTCAATGATCAACGAAGCTGGCGAACGCGTATACGTGAAATTCCACTTCCGTTCTCAACAAGGTATTGAAAACTTAACAGGTGCAGAAGCTGCTGAAATTATCGGTAAAGACCGTGAGTCTTCACAACGTGACCTATTCGAATCAATCGAAAAAGGCGATTTCCCGAAATGGAAAATGTACATCCAAGTGATGACTGAAGAGCAAGCTCGCAACTCTAAGGACAACCCATTCGACTTAACAAAAGTTTGGTACAAGTCTGAGTACCCACTAATTGAAGTTGGGGAATTCGAATTAAACCGTAACCCGGAAAACTACTTCGCTGATGTTGAGCAAGCTGCATTCGCTCCGTCAAACGTTGTACCTGGTATTTCATTCTCACCAGACCGTATGTTACAAGCTCGTTTATTCGCTTACCAAGATGCAACTCGTTACCGTTTAGGCGTTAACCACCACCAAATTCCTGTAAACACACCAAAATGCCCATTCATGGTATATCACCGTGATGGACAAGGCCGTGCTGACGGAAACCGTGGTGCAGCTATTACTTACTATCCAAATAGCTACGGTGCCCTACAAGGTCAGACACAATATAAAGATCCTGCATTAGCTCTTGATGGTCCAGCTGACATCTACGACTTCCGTGAAGATGACAACAACTACTTCGAGCAACCAGGTAAATTATTCCGTCTTCAAACACCGGAACAGCAACAACGTTTATTCGAAACAACTGCTGCTGAAATGAACGGTGTTGAAGAATTCATCAAACGTCGTCACATTTTACACTGCTACTTAGCTGATCCAGCATATGGTGAAGGTGTAGCGAAGGCAATGGGTCTTTCATTAGATGGTATGGACCTTTCAAACCCATACGCTAATGCGGTAAGTATGTACTAAGATGTACTCTATGAATTTAGCTTCTTGCTCAAATTGTTAAATTCACTAGCTTTTCATTAATTTAGTTTTACTAAATTTACGAAAGCGTTATTGATATCCAACTATAATCGCTTACAACCGCAAGTATCTGAGGGGATGCTTGCGGTTTATTTATGGAAAAAGGGCTGCAGTAAAAGTTTAAATTACTTTTACTGCAGCCCTTCTTTATGCAAATAATATTGTCGATAAATAAATAACAAACGTCACTGTTAAACAGCTGATAATCGTAGAAAACAGTACTGTCTGGGCTGCAGTTGCCGATTCAATATCATATTCGAGCGCCAAGCTGGAACTGTTTCTCGATGTCGGGAATGCACTTGCGATAAATAGCGACTGTGCCACTACCCCGTCCAGGCCCAATGCAAAAATAATAAGAAGTGCTGTTGCCGGGCCGACTATTAACCTTGTAAAGCAGCTGACAAAAATCGTTTTATTGAACATCGAACGCATTTCGATTGTAGAAAGCTGTGCCCCTAATGTAATAAGTGCAACCGCCACAAATCCGTCTGCAATATGTTCAAGTGGAATACTAAACGTGTCCGGGATCGGAACGTGAAAGTAATTCAATGCCGCGCCAATAATAAGCGCATGAACAATCGGCATTTTCAAAAAGTCCCGGACAATCGCTATTCCTGATTTTGTTGATGAGATTAAATTATACAAGCCATATGTATACGTCGTCATATTTTGAAAAATAACAAGGATGACTTGTATTGCTACCCCGATCGGCTGGGTCGCGAAAATCATTTGTGCAACCGGAATTCCATAGTTACCGGAGTTAATAAGGACAACACTGTTTTTAAAAACAGCCGATTCCTTTTTATCAAGTTTTAACAGCTTTGCGAGCAGCTGACTTAACAGCATTTGCGCACCGATAAACAAAATAATAAAAATCGTAATTTGCCCGAGAACACTCATTTCAACGGATGTTTCATAAATATTGATAAACACCGCTGCCGGCATGAAACAGTATGTAATGAGATGGGATAATGCTTTAAGGTTAAACTGAAACTTGCGCTGTAAAATGGCACCTATAAAAAGCAAAATTAAAATCGGTGCAACAATTTTGAAGAAAATCATCGATAAATAGACCATGCGAAAACTCCTTTTGTGCATGTGTGCTGTAGTTGTTAATTATAGCGTATTTGTAAAGAAATTGTCAGACGATCCGACAGATTTTTTCGTTTTCAGCTTAGCGATTTATCTCTAAAAAAACCTATGATTTCCGGATAGAAAATCATAGGATTAAACGTTTTATAAGTAATCGATTGCTATTAATGCATTGTAGATTAGTTCGGCAAACTCGCCTCGCGATAATGTTTTCTCAGGGTTAAACAAACCTTTGCCATCAACAACCCCAAACAGCTTTAAAATCGCAATGCTTTGACGTGCTTCCAATGTCAGGTTTGTTATATCCGAATAGCTGAAGTTTAATTCATTGTACGCCTTCGCCAAATCCTGATTTAAATATCGGTACATGTTGGCAATAATGATAGCTGCTTCTTGCTTTGTCACTGTGGCATTAGGTGCGAAACGGCTCGATGTAGCCCCGCTCATAATCCCAGCTTCCAATAAACCTTGAACTAGTTTTAACTGCTGCGTATTTGCTATATCCAAATATTTCGATTTGTTGTTACTTGATACATCAAGTGCAGACGCAATCATCACTGCTGCATCAAGTTTGCTTACTTGTTTATAGCTTTGAACTAGTCGGCTTTTCGTATTAAATACTATGCCGCGCTTTGTCAGCTCTCGAATCGCACGTCCTTGGTCATTATTCGGAATATCCGTATAAATAACCCGGCTGTTCGATGCTTTAAAAGTACCACCTGTCACTGTACGGATAATGAATTTTGAGCCATCCACTTTAAATGATGCCGGTGATGTACCGGTTGACAGAACACGTTGAATAACTTGCGAAGTATTCGCTTTTAATTTAGCTACCGGAATATGAATTTCTACTGTACTTTCAAATGTTTTTGTACGATTTCCTTCTGTAAATTGGATGTGCAACTGATTATTCGTCACATTTACAGACACACCAACAGTAGCTGCAGAAGACTGGATTTCAGATGTAGGAATAACAATCTCAATATCCCCCGCTTTTAAGCGCATATTGCGGTCTGCGATGTTTTTCACTTGAGAAGCGGTAATCTGTGTTGTATAGCGGCCATTTTGGTAAGTCATTGTTTCATATTGTGACCAGTTTGCCGTTTTTGGAATCGATGTCGCCACTGTACTTGCGGAATCATCCGGAATGTAAAGCGGGTCGTATGTCGGCTTCTCAATCACTACTCCGCCTGGCTTTATATCATGAATATAATCTGGGTAATACGTATAAACAAGTTCAATATAATCCGGATCTCTCCACATAGTTTCAAGACGGATAAGCTTTTCCAACACTGTTACATGCCTTTTCGCTTCCGCAGATAAATTGTTGTAAAGTGAACGAGCTTTCGCTATTTCCTGTGTCGTCGAGCTGCGGCTAATATCATTCATGTATACATCAAATGCATTGGCATCAAGCTTTGCCTGCTTCACAACAGTATTTTGATAAATAATATAATTCTCGCCATCAATTAAAAGATAAAGGTTTGTTACAAACGACTTCGCAAAATCACTCAATGAATTGTACGCCAGCCGAATACTCTTGATCTGAGCTTCAGTGTATTTTGTTTTATCAATGCGATTTATACGATCCATCACGACTTTCGCTTCTTTTTCAGCCTGCGCGATTTGTGTCCCCATTAATAATTCGAAGTACTCTAGATTTTCCGTTACTTTCTTGGGTACTAGCCTTCTTGCTTCTTCCGTCAATGCTGTATAAGCATCACGAGCAGCTTTAATTTCATTTGGCGTCGATTCATTGTTCAGAACCTGAATTAATTCCACTACCTTTTCAGCTGCAATTTTGTTTAAAAGTTCTATTTCCAACGCTTCTAAAGCTTCTATAAGTAAATCAAGTTTACCGTAATTATTTATTTTGTCTTGTTGCTCTTGTGTAAGTTCATTATAAGCTGCACGTACATTTTCAATATCCTCTTTTGTCGATTGACTATTTAATGCTTCAATTGCATTATTTACATCATCGATTGCTTTTTGAAAAGCTGTTGCATCTTTTGATACTTTATCCCATAACCCTAATAGTTTTTCTTTGTTTATTACAAGATTTTTTACCTCTTCTGGTAATGCCTGATAAGTTTGATAAACGACCTGTACTTCTGAATAAGACGACTCCTCAGATAATAGCTCAATACTATCAATAATATTTTGTGCTTCTGTTGCCAGCAACGCTTCTTTAATACGCTTTTCCTGAATATTTAACTTTTCCAAACCCTCGATAAAGAACTTTTCAAATCGTCGATCAGTAGCAATTATATCCGTATATCGCTGTCTTACTTCCTGAATAGTTGTTGTCGAAGCTTCGTCATCAAGGGTACCCATTTCAATTATTAATGGCTTGGCAGAATTAATAGCTAATCCTTTCAACTGGCGGTATTCAATTAATTTTGCTCTTACTTCTGTTGATAATAATGCAACCGCTTGTTCTTCTGTAATACCTAAATTGGCAGCAACTACACTTACAGAATCGGCTGACGTCACCTGACTTATTAAATTGTCTAAAGAAGTCATTTCTGAAAAATCCAGTGTTGTAATTCCACTTATCAAAGCTTTTAATGATGCATCTTCAGAAATAACATTTATGCGATTCACTAAACTTTTCAGCTTTTCAGTATTTTCTTCAGAAATAGCTTTTTTCTGTGCCAGCTTCATTCCATTGTATAGTGCTTGCGCCAGTTGTACTTTTCCAACATACTCATCTGTAATAGTATCGGATATTGTGAGACTGTTTATCAACTCGTTCAATTGTTCAATTTGACCCTTCATCGATGTCATTAAAGCCAGCTTTTCTTTAACTATATTGCCATCCGCACTTTTAATAATATATTTTTGACTTGTGAGAAGATCATCGTACTGTTCTCTTATGACTTCCATAGTTGTTAGAAAATCAGATGCATCTTCATCTATAACTTTTATTGTATTAATAAAATCCTCTGTTTCTTGACGAAGATATACTGCACGTTCACGATAAGTTTCAATATCACCAAGTCTCGGAACTCCGTTGCGAATCGATGGCAAATAACTATCAAATTTTTTCAGAAAATCTTCAACAAATACAATAAAATCCGGAATTTGTACAAACGGATCATCATTTGTCACACTCGCTACTTTTGAATCTAAGTTCTTTTTTAATTGACGTGCAGTGTCTACTTTTTTCACTGCATCTAGTAAAATAGAATAATTATAAACGGCTGATTTATTACTAAGTCCGTTATAAGCACTTTGTGCATCATCTACATTTTTTACATAACTTTCGTCCATTTCATCCAACTTGTTGATAATATCCACAACTGCAGATGTTTTTACATCGCTGGTCAAAGCTTCTTCGATTTCTTTTAGTTTCTGGTAATTAGATACTAGTAATCGCTGCCCTTCTGTTAGTGCCACATATAATTCTCGTGTAGCCATTACCGCTTCTTTAAATGTTTGCGTAGATTGATTTCCTGTATCCACTAATTTCTGAATTTCGGAAATTACCTTATTTGCCTTCTCATTATTCAAATCTTCTATACGTGACAATGGCAAAAATCCGGTATCTCCGTTAATCGTTTTATAACTTAAAATATTTGTCCCTAATTCAATCGACTGCAACTGCTCTTTTAAAACCAATTCAGGTTTATTTGAATTAAGTTCATAGCGATATAAATACTTTCCTTGGCTATCATTTATAAAATATAAGTATTTCCCTACAACCTCAATATTTGCTGCATCGCCAGACGTTTGCTCATAATAAACAATGCGACCTGTACCTGTCGTTGCATCACTACGATCAATTGCTAATGGAGTTGATGTAAGTGAAGTTAAATCCAATTGATATATTTCACCTGATGTTTGTGCATTCGGATAATATATATGCGTTGTTGATTGCGCTTGATTGTCAATCGTTTTGAAGTAATTGTATGTTGTATCTGTAACTTCAAAGTTTTCCTCATTTAAAATACGACGCTCATTTGGTGAGTACGTCAAGAAATGGCGATATTGAATACGATTGTCACTTTTTTCTGCTGTATCGTTACTAGTTGCATCAAGGTGATACCACTTCATACCGATTTTTACAATATTCCATGAACGGTATTCTCCATTTACAATTCCATATACATAACGGACCTCCATTGATGGAACTTGTTTTAGCAAAGTGTACATCCATAACGCATAGGCATGCGA
Organism: Solibacillus isronensis; assembly: GCF_900168685.1. Classification (NCBI taxonomy): domain Bacteria; kingdom Bacillati; phylum Bacillota; class Bacilli; order Caryophanales; family Caryophanaceae; genus Solibacillus; species Solibacillus isronensis. Next base: position 180,633 of record NZ_FVZN01000011.1, read on the forward strand.
TGATAATCCGCTTATAGAAGCTAAGCGGTGATTTGTAGCTACATAATGCGTACTTTTCACTACATAGTCATGTATAACTTTAATTTTTGCAACTTCACCTGATGCCTCATCTACCTTTGCCTTAATATCACTATACTTAGCCTTTGCAGCATTGAAGTTAGTAGGTTGACCATTTGTGATTGTATCGTAGTAGTTAACTGAGAAATCTAATTTCACCGATGTTAATACATCATTTTTTTTCGTTTCAGTCGCTTTTACACGCATATTATTAAAAATCCCATAAACTTCAGTTACATCAAATGTTACGGTGTCACTAGAAGAATTTGTTGCAACTTTTGATGTATTTAATTCAGATAACAACTCTCCCATCACTTTTTCAATTGCAATTTTATATGATGCAGTTTCTGCACCTGTATATGTAATCGTAAATCCTTTATTAAAACTCGCTAATTCAATTAAAATTTGATTTTTTAAATCCTTTTCATTATCTATCTTAAATGTCTTTGTGCTCGTTTGTTCTATAACTGAGGAAATCCCAGTAAAGCTATTCTTAATTTCAAAAATTTGTGAAGTAGTCACTTCCTCAGCCTGCACTGTCCCGGCAACAACAACACTTGCAGGAACTGCAACTAATGCTGCTATAATCTTTTTCGATTGGTTCATATAAGATTTCTCCTTCAATTTCTATTTATGTACATAACTCAATACATTTTATATCGGTTCATATACCATATTTTAGAACAAAAATAGGTAGTTAATTATAAAAAAGAATGTATTTATGAAAGTAATCTTAGGAAAATATGAGCCCACATTTTTATAAGCGGGATGATTTTGTTAATTTGCGCGGAAAATATGAACATGCTACAGTAAAATTAATCCAATTATAAAGGAGGCTTTTTTATGAAACGCTTCTACTTAGCATTTATTTCTATTATTTTAGGGCTGTCTTTTTTTATCTTTCCAACTAACTCGGTAGCAGCAAAGCAAATTTTTAAAGATGTTCCACCAGACCATTATGCGTATGATGCGATTAAATGGGCATACGATTTCAATATTATAAACGGCTATGCTAACGGTACATTCCGTCCAAACCAACCGGTCACAGAACAACAATTTGCTCAAATTTTAGTAGGCTACTTTGATTTGGAGCCTGTCTCGGAAGAACTGGAAAAATTCACGCCGAAAGCGATCCCATCCGATGCGAACTATAATACGCTTGCTGCCTATCAAGTACCTTTAAACGGCTATTTTCATAACAATATCCGAGGAAATGCTGTAAAACGTGGGACTGTTGCACAGGCAATTGCCTACATAGCAGATGGACAAACGACTTTAAATAAAGCAATCCGTTTTTTACTCGATCACCATATTTCTAACGGACAAAATGCAAAGTATGAGCAAACAAATTTACAGCGTTTTTTCGGTACAACAAATAATTTAACGCGTGCCCAGCTTGTTCTATTTTTTTATAACATGCAAAATAAAAACTTCTTTTATCGTTCTGACATAGCAGAAGAGAGCTTTTCTAGTAATAGCCCTCTTTATCAGCGTGCTTCCTCAGCTCGCAATATGCTAGATCGCTCACTGCTTGCTGGTGCAAACTGGTCCCCTGCTGCCGACAAAAAACCAAGTAAAACTTGGAACGGCGAGTATACGTATTTTCATACTTACGGAAAAGGCGACCTGGATTCAAAGGGACGTGTATTAACAATCTCTAATAGTACGAAAACCGGTTTCCAATTGACCTATTATACTTATGATGGTTGGGCATCCGGCACGATTGAAGGAACGGCGACATTTACATCTGATACAAAAGCACGGTTAACTAAAACAGCTGACGGTGACCGGTGTGTTATTGAGTTCGAAAGGCTTACTAACAAGACAGTTAAAACAACCGAGTTTTACTGTGAAACAGGCCGTGATCAAGGAACGACATATAATGGAACGCTCACTTTGGAGTAACAAAAAGGTTCTTGTCTAATAAGGTGGAAGGAACCTTTTCAAGTTGGAATTTATCACTAAAAAATATTTACTTTATTTTGAAACTTATATCCAAATAATCCGTCTGTACGTTAATTCCAAAATAAAGAAAGGATTTAACCTATGAAAAAAATCATTATTACCTGTGCGTTAATGCTCGTTTCTATTATCGGATTTTGCAGTTCTGCAACTGCGGCACCCTATGAGACATACAAAAATTTATATTATGTAATTTTTACAGCTGAAAGTGGAAAGCAAGAGGTACGAATTCTTGGCTCTTCTGCACCAAAAAACTTAATAATTCCCGAAACAATCGCCGGCTATCCAGTAACGGAAATTGCGGATAATGCTTTTGCGATTGATATTGAGTGGTTTAATTATGATGCTCCTGATTATGAAAAGAGAATTGTCCATACCGTTAGTTTTCCGAAAACGTTGAAACGAATCGGTGATGGAGCATTTACATACAACTCCCTTCAAAACGTTACATTACCAGCCGGACTTGAAGAAATCGGGACAGAAGCTTTTATGGGAAATTCTATGTCATCCCTTACTGTTCCGGATTCAGTCACAACAATCGGTGCATCCATCGTCGGCACTCTATATAGCGATCGTAATGTAGAGGTGATTTTACCTGCTCATTTACAAAATAATCAGGACCACCAATATGAAAATTTATATTATGCCATTACCGAAAATAACGGTAAACAGGAAATTAAAATTACCGGCTTTGACGAAAATGCAGGTGCTGAGTCCTTCAATATTCCAGCTGCAATCAACGGGATTCCCGTTACCGAAATTGCACCATTTGCCTTTACAACTAAACATTCCATCATTCCGGCTACTCACAAAGCAATGAATAAAGAGCCATTTAGTGTAACATTACCAAATACAATTCGTGTTATCGGACCTTATGCATTTGCATCCGTTAATTACGATAAAAATAAGCCGCTTCAACTTCCTGCTAGTTTGGAAGTAATCGGCAACAATGCGTTCAGCTTCAGTGAGAATATATTCGGAGGTAAAACTCTTGTCTTACCGAACAACTTGAAAACAATCGGTAAGGAAGCATTCAGCAATAATAAAATTGCCGGCGTAACAATTCCTGATTCTGTTACGCACCTTGGCCGTAAAGTCTTTTATTTAAACCGCTTGTCCCAAGTAAAAGTCGGCATTGGCATTAAAAATATTCCAGACTTTGCTTTTGCAAACAATGCCATTACAAGTTTAACTTTACCGAATTCATTACAGACAATTGGCCACAGTGCATTCCAGTACAATAAGCTGCCGCGCCTATCATTACCGAACAGCGTGACAAATATAGGACAGGATGCATTTGCCTTTAATAGTTTGACTGCATTAACGTTGTCAGATGGATTAAAAACTGTTTCGGCCAATGCATTTGCGAACAATAAACTAACAGATGTAACGATTCCAAAATCTGTCGTGGCCATTGAAAGTTTCGCTTTCCATACAAATAAACTTAAATCCGTAAAATTCCCGGCAACATTAAAGCTAATTGGTGACCAAGCTTTTGAAACAAACGAATTAACATCGCTAACACTCCCGGAAAATGTGCAAAGTATTAAATACGGCGCCTTTAGCGATAATAAATTAACTAAAATCACCATTCCGTCAAAGCTAACTGTGATTGAAAGCTTTGTTTTTGCGGATAACAATTTAACTAAAGTGACGATTCCTAAAAACATTAAAGTTATCGAACAATATGCATTCATAGACAATGCTTTATCATCTGTTTCATTAAAATACGGCTTAACATCAATTGGCCAGCATGCCTTTGATATGAACAGGTTAACTTCTCTCGTCATACCGGACAGTGTAACAGCGATGGGACCGTATGTATTTGCTAATAACAAATTAAAATCCGTTCAAATTTCTAAAAATATAAAAGTATTGAAAGAAGCTGCGTTTGCGAACAATGCGCTAAGTTCGGTTTCGATTCCTTCTAAAGTAACGACGATCAGCAATGGTGCGTTTTTCAATAATAAGCTGACAAAGCTGACAGTGCCTGCAAATGTCCAGTCAGTAGAGTTCAGTTCAGTGCTTATGAACCCGCTCAAAACTATTACATTAAAAGGAAAGAAAACAACAATCATTAAGTCCACTAATATTAGTAAAGCATCTGCTAATTATCAATTTGGACTAAATACAAAACCGCTGAACAATCTGTATACAACGAACAAGTATACAAAAGCTTTCGCAAAGTGGAATAAGCCCCAAACAACTCCGACGACACTTTATGTGAGATGGAAATAATATCTATAACAAAAACAGCTGCCTCCCCCAGGCAGCTGTTTTCATTTATTTTTCAATCAAACTTGTTACCGTAAAATACCATTCCCCGTTCCGCAACTCACGCACAATCAAACCGCGTTGTTCTGCCAGGAGCGTTAATCCGATTATTTCAGAAATTATAAATGTAAAATATTTCGCAAAGCGGGCACCGTAGATTGCTTCTCCTAATTGTTTGGCCGTATGATGTCTTTCACTAATTTTGGATACAGCCTTTTGCAGCTTGTATTCTATTTTACTTAAGCTTTTCTCCATCACTTCATTCAAGTTTTCATAAATCTCTTTATGCCCGGCAAATACGGTGCGCACATTGTAAGCTTTCGTTTTCTCAATCGAGTCTATATATTGGCTAATCGGGTTCGTTACGTTACCTGAATCGTCATGGTCGATTAAAGCATTTGTCATACCCGTAGCCAGTAAAAAGTCCCCTGCAAATAACCAGCCTGTCTCCTCATCAAATAAACATATTGAATCCGGTGAGTGCCCGGGAGCAGCAATTACCCGTAATCCTGCGATTTCTTGCCCTTCTTCCAGTTTTAGAATTGGCGGATAGATCATTACGTGTTCTTTATTGTGAAGGGTATTCTCCATTTTCGCCATTCGTTCTTGGGCAAATTCCGGGACGCCGTATTGCTCATACAACCCATAGTAAAAGGTAAGCTTCTGCTGTAAGTAATCATCTTCACACTTCAAACGGGGAATGGCGATTTCACTGGCATAGACCGGGACCGGATATTCTTTTGTAATTGGATTTACTACCCCGATATGGTCATTATGAAAATGCGTTAAAATAATACGGGTAATTTGGGTAATTTTAATATTATAGTCTTTCAATCTTTGAAAGAAAAATTGCTCAAATTCATCATTTTTAATACCCGCATCAATTAATGTAAAATCTTCTCCATTTTGGTATACATAACAGTTAATACTCCCTAGTCCACTATAGTCAGAAGGGAAAATAATCGGGTAGACTGCTTTATTACCTTTTTTTATGATCGCATCCAATTTTCCACCTGCTCCCACTGTTTTATACGCAGAAAGGGCATGCCCCAAAATCCATTCCAGACAGCCCCCTCTATTGTATCTTTATAATACCTTACTATTCGTACTTCAAACAGTGAATACTTCCGTTATTACTCAATTATGTAGCAACAGGAAATACAAATTTTTAGAGAAAAGAAAAAACACATTGCAAAATGAACTGCACCCCAATTGTTAGACACATCTAACAATAGGAGGTGCAGTTTTTATATGGCGAAATATTCAGCAGAGGAAAAACTGAAAGCCGTTTTACGATACCTAGAGGGGAAAGAGAGTTCTATCGAAATCGCCCGATCGATAGGAACAGACCATGCGGCAATTATAAAATGGACAAAACAATATAGATATAACGGAGCAGAAGCCTTTATAAAACGATATACAAATTACTCGGCGCAGTTTAAACTAGACGTACTAAATCACATGATTGAATACGGTACGTCCTTAAATGAAACAGCGGCTATTTTTGGTATAGCAGCACCATCAACCATACTTCAATGGCGAAAACAGTTTGAAACAAAAGGATTCGATGCCCTTCAATCAAAGAAAAAGGGGCGTCCATCCATGAAAAAAGAAACGAACAAACAATCAAAAATAGCACCAGTAGAAGGCTCACCTGAAGCACTTCAAGCCGAAATCAATCGTCTGCGTATGGAAAACGAGTATTTAAAAAAGTTGAACGCCTTAGTTCAAGCCAAGGAAAAATCACCAAAGAAGACAAAGTAAAGGTCATCTATGAATTAAGGCATAAATACTCGGTGAAGGCGCTTGTGGCATTCGCAGGCATTCCACGCAGCACGTACTATGATTTAGTAAAGAAGATGAATCGACCTGATCCAGATGCCGAACTAAAAGATGACATTCAATCGATTTATGAGGAACACGAAGGACGTTACGGGTATCGTCGTATACGTGATGAGCTAGCGAATCGTGGACAAAAGGTGAACCATAAAAAGGTTCAGCGTATCATGAAAGAACTAGGTTTAAAGTGCTTAGTGCGTATGAAGAAATACAAATCTTATAAAGGTACAGTCGGTAAAATTGCGCCGAATATTTTAGATCGTAACTTTACGGCTGAATGTCCAAATCAAAAGTGGGTAACGGATATTACGGAGTTTAAATTATTTGGTGAAAAGCTCTATTTATCGCCTGTTTTAGACTTATTTAATGGCGAAATCATCAGCTATACAATCGGTTCAAGACCGACGTACTCTTTAGTCTCAGAGATGTTGGATCAGGCTTTAGAACGCTTGCCCGCAGAACATCAGCTATTAATGCATTCCGATCAAGGCTGGCATTATCAAATGAAACAATATCGCCATGCGCTCCAATCAAGGGGCATTGTGCAAAGTATGTCACGTAAAGGCAACTGTTACGATAATTCCGTAATGGAGAACTTCTTTGGCATTATGAAGTCTGAATTCCTCTACTTAAAGGAATTCGAAAGTGTAGAGCACTTTAAGCAACAACTAGAAAACTATATAAACTATTACAACACGAAACGAATTAAGGCAAAATTAAAACTGAGCCCGGTACAATACCGAACTCAGTTTAACCGAGCTGCCTAAATGAAATAACCGTGTCTAACTTTTAGGGGTCACTTCAAAAATTTGCAATGTGTTTTCATTCAAGTGTATATGACCCGTACGGGATTCGAACCCGTGTTACCGCCGTGAAAGGGCGGTGTCTTAACCACTTGACCAACGGGCCAATGGCTCCGAAGGCAGGACTCGAACCTGCGACCTGCCGGTTAACAGCCGGATGCTCTACCAACTGAGCTACTTCGGAATAATACTATGGTGGGCCTAAATGGACTCGAACCATCGACCTCACGCTTATCAGGCGTGCGCTCTAACCAGCTGAGCTATAGGCCCATAGTATGGTGGGTTTGGACGGAATCGAACCGCCGACACTTAGAGCTTCAATCTAATGCTCTACCAACTGAGCTACAAACCCATAAAAAAAAATGGCGGTCCCGACCGGGATCGAACCGGCGATCTCCTGCGTGACAGGCAGGCATGTTAACCGCTACACCACGGGACCAACATTTAAAGAAAAAATATTAAAATGGAGGAGGTAGAGGGATTCGAACCCCCGCGCGGTGTTACCCGCCTGTCGGTTTTCAAGACCGATCCCTTCAGCCAGACTTGGGTATACCTCCAAAGGGAATAAAATATAAATGGTGGAGCCTAGCGGGATCGAACCGCTGACCTCCTGCGTGCAAGGCAGGCGCTCTCCCAGCTGAGCTAAGGCCCCATAAATAATGGTCGGAATGACAGGATTCGAACCTACGACCCCTTGGTCCCAAACCAAGTGCTCTACCAAGCTGAGCTACATTCCGAATATGTCAGTAAAAAATATATTATGGCGCGCCCGGCAGGAGTCGAACCCACAACCTTCTGATCCGTAGTCAGACGCTCTATCCAATTGAGCTACGGGCGCGCATTATTAGAGATTGGAATTATAAAATGGTGCCGAGGGCCGGAATCGAACCGGCACGGTGATCACTCACCGCAGGATTTTAAGTCCTGTGCGTCTGCCAGTTCCGCCACCCCGGCATTTTGGAGCGGAAGACGAGGTTCGAACTCGCGACCCCCACCTTGGCAAGGTGGTGTTCTACCACTGAACTACTTCCGCAAAATGCTTAAGATCATTTATATCTGACAGTAAGTATAATTTTATAAAACTGGTGAGCCATGAAGGACTCGAACCTTCGACCCTCTGATTAAAAGTCAGATGCTCTACCAACTGAGCTAATGGCTCTCTAAATGGTGCCGGCGAAAGGAGTCGAACCCTCGACCTACTGATTACAAGTCAGTTGCTCTACCAACTGAGCTACACCGGCATTTAGAAATGGTGGAGGATGACGGGCTCGAACCGCCGACCCCCTGCTTGTAAGGCAGGTGCTCTCCCAGCTGAGCTAATCCTCC